>JAABUA010000046.1 GCA_011389515.1 Desulfobacteraceae bacterium | reverse complement strand
AAGAAGAACAGGTTGCCCTGTACAAGAAAATGGTGGAGCGGGCGGAAGGGCGGGCCATTACCATCAGGACATTTGACGTGGGGGGAGACAAGTTTCTGTCTTATCTGGATTATCCGCGGGAGGAAAACCCGTTTCTGGGATGGCGCTCCATACGGATCAGCCTTGAACTCGAAGAAGAATTTTCCACCCAGATCCGGGCAATCCTTCAGGCGTCTGCTTACGGCAGCGTGAATATTCTTTTCCCGATGATTTCCTCTATCGAAGAAATTCGCATGGTGTCGGAACTGCTCTCAAAGGCGAGAAAAGATCTCGATGGCCGGAGAACTGCCTATGACAAGAACATGCGCACAGGCATAATGATCGAGGTGCCGTCGGCGGTGTTCATTCTTGGGCGGCTCCTTACGTATGTCGATTTCATAAGCATCGGCACCAATGACCTGATCCAGTATCTTTTGGCCGTGGACCGCAACAACAAGAAAGTGGCCACGCGGTACAATTCCCTGCACCCATCCATCATCGACACGATCCGTCAGATCGTGGAAACCTGCAGGAATAATGGCAAATTCGTCAGTATATGCGGAGAGGCGGCTGCAAGCCTGGACAATCTGCTGTTATATATCGGCATGGGCGCTGACGCTGTGAGCATGAACCCGTCATCGATTCCCCTTGCCAAGCAGTTTATACGAAGCATCCGCCAGTCGGACGCGAAAAAAGCCCTTGACGCCGTCATCGGCATGGAGGATGCCGCATCAATCGCGGCCTTCCTGGCGGATTTCAGATCAACAAAACGGTAGAAGGGCGGTCCTTTATTTTTTTCTATCGCCGATTAAGGGCAGCTGTTTGGTTATTTCAAAAAACACAGCATGCGTATCTTCCTCTCCGGTGATATCCTCATGGTAAGCACGCCTGCGAATGGATTTGATAAATTCCGCATCCATGTTTTCCTTTACTTTCTTCAGGAAAAAGCGCGCCCCCTTGTAGCCGGCCCCTTCCTCTAAAAAAAGATAGGCTGCTTTCGGGTTGGATTGCAGGTTGGCATATGAGAGGCGGTCGCGCATCAAAAGAACAAATTCCCCGTCATCCATGATATGCGGCCGTGCATAAATGGCACTGTCCACGTTTCCGTCGTTGTCGGCCGTCGATAATACGCCTGTTCCCTTGTTTTTTTCAAAATACTCTTTCAGTTCCATTGCCGTTTCCTTTTTTTCGAATAAACGTTTATCCCGCTGCCGGGAAGGATTGCCTGCAAATCTTTTCCATATTTCGAATGGATTACAAAAAAGAATAACCCGTATCGTGGCATTGTCAACCGGGAGTAGAAATTGCACCCGAATCGGTTATGTTATGTGCACATCCAGTGAACAGTAGGTATAAGGATTAATTTTATTTGGGAGGGGTGCCGGTACAGTCCTTGGCAACTGTGAGGCCTTGAGATCGCTCTAAGGCTCGTTTCGCAGCATCCTACAATCAAAAACAATGCAGGATGCTTTGCGCCACTTCGCCAAGAGCGATCGCCAAGCCCTCCCAATGTTGCCTTCAGGCCGCACCGGCACCCCTCTCAAATAAAATTGGTCATTTTATAGCGCATGATTCAGGGGTATTGCGATATGCATCCCTTCCGCTTGTTTGCATTTCGCTTTTTCGAAATCGAAATCGGTTTTTTTCTTATCCACAGACACGACTTCTTCCTTTGAATTCAAGCGGACATACTATCATCCGGCACACATACTAATATTTTGCATTCTTGATAAACACGATAAACATTCACACAGAATATGGTTCCGTAGGGGCACCCCTTGCGGATGCCCTGATTCCGGGCACCCGCAAGGGGTGCCCCTGATATGTCGTCCGGATCATCATGTCTATTGATACATGCAAAGAATTGTAAAATGACCAATTTCATTTGGCAGTAGGGGTGGTGTTGCCCGTAAGCAACATTGGGAGGGCTTGGTAGACAGCTCATGGCGAAGATGCGCCTGGCGGCCTGAATTGTTTGAGTCCCGCCATCGGCGGGACGAGTTTTCAGGACGCGGCGTATCAAGCCGTAGAGCTGTCACCAAGTTCTCACAGTTGCTGAGGGTAACATCACCCCTGCTGCCAAAATGAAATTGATCCTTATCCTTATCATTTGAATCATTTGTCGACTCGATCTTTACATCAGCCGGATGGTGGTATAATATATATAATTTACCCTTTGAAGAGAATAGGGGCGCTAAATTCAATCCCCGTAAAGGAATGTCTCTATATGGCAGTCTCAAAGTCAAAGAATGAAAAAGTGTTTGTTTTTTGCGATTTTGACGGCACCGTTACAGCAACGGAAAGCCTGGAAGCGGTTTTTGTCCGGTTTTTGCCGGGACAGTGGGAGCCGGTCAAGAAAAAGCTGATTGCAAAAGAAACAACCCTGCGTGAGGCCGTACCTGCGCTTATCGAATCGATCCCCTCGGAAAAATGCCCGGAGATCATCGACTTTGTATCCGGTATGCCGGTTCGCGAAGGGTTTGCCGAACTCCTGGATTTTCTGGATGAACAGGGGATTCCGCTGGTGATCGTTTCCGGAGGGGTCCGGAAGATGGTGGAAATCAAGCTATCCGGCCTGCTGGATCGCCTCCATGATCTGGTTGCGGTGGATGTGGATGCCAGCGGAAAGTACCTCACTGCTCATTCCCGATATGCAGGCGGAGACGAGTTGGTGGACAAGGCCGCTGTTATCGAAAATTACGGTGCAGACATCAAAATCATTATTGGCGACGGTATTACTGATTTTAATATGGCACGACATGCAGATCTTGTATTTGCCCGGGACTCTCTGGCGAAATACCTGGATAAAAACAATATAGACCATATAAAATTCAATGATTTCAAGGACGTGAAAAACAGTTTGCAACAGTGGATTGCAAACGGAAACCCGTTGCCTGTATGATCGATTATCCTCAGTTCAAGCCTCCGACACTGCTTAGAAACCCGTTTGTCCAATCCTATCTTGCAAGCACACACCTCCGGGCCATAGGGAAAAACCGGATGCTTGAAGCGGCCCGGGAAATGATTGTTGAGACGACCGATAAAACAAGGCTGCAGGGGTTTTACTCGCCGCATCCGCAGTCGGCCGGTCTGGTTTTGTTGATCCACGGATGGGAGGGGTGTTCGGATTCGACCTATGTCCGCTGCACCGGACGCTATTTTTTTGAACGAGGGTACTCCATATTCCGCCTGAATCTCAGGGATCACGGAAACAGCCATCACCTGAACAACGGCATTTTTTTCGGCTCGCTCTTCAAGGAGGTTTTTGATGCGGTCTGCCGCGTCGCGACCTTTGAACCGGAACTTCCATTTTTCATGGCGGGTTTTTCCCTGGGAGGCAATTATATCCTCCGACTGTCATTGCAGGCGTCTTTTCAACCGATTCCCAACCTGGTCCATGCCGTTGCCATAAGCCCGGTTATCGATCCGGCCCGTGCGACGAAGCGGATTGATTCACGCCCTTCGTTCCGTTATTATTTTCTGAGGAAATGGAGAAAGTCTCTTGTCCGCAAACAGGCGGCGTTTCCTGGGATGTATGATTTCACGGATATCCTTGAAATAAACAGCATTTACGGCATTACGGAGAAACTGCTGGAACGCTACAGCAGCTTCGAAAGCCCGGAGGACTATTTTGACAGCTATAGCCTTTCAGGCAGCACACTAGGTGCGATTACGGTTCCCACCACCATCATAACCGCCAAGGATGACCCCATTATTCCTGCGGATGATTTTGAAAATATTGATATCAGCGACAGCACCCTTCTTTCCATGCAGCCCCACGGCGGGCACAACGGCTTTATCGAAAGCCTGGATCTTCGGGTATGGTATCAGCCGCTCATGCTGCGTCTTTTCAGAGAAAACACTTCGTCCTGAAGCCGGTCCAAAACTGCCGCTCCCGGTATGTTCTCAGAACCGAAAAAGGTGAACAATAACAGAAAAACGAGCGTTCGTTAGATTAATAATTGACTTGCGAAATGTAAAAATATATTACAAACGACATAGGGTGCAAACCCGCTTGGGAGATGACCGGGTTGTCACCTCATTGGGCGCGTTTTTGCAATGAATTTCTGCATGCAGTTGCGGTGTTTTGATAAAGTGTTGTTTTTCGGTTTTATGAAACTTTTTTGAAAGGAATGACCGATGGCACAGGAAATTGCGGACCGAAGAGACATTGATTTTGTAATCTGGGAGCAGATGAACGGGGAAGAGCTTCTTGGGATTGACCGGTACAAGGAGTTCAACAGGAAAACCTGCGACATGATCATTACAGAGGCAAGGAAAATCGCAATCAAGGAGATGCTGCCGACGCTCCAGGAGGGCGACACCCAGGGAGTACGGTTTGAAAATGGCGCGGTAAAAGTGCCGGACTGCTTTCATCGGGTTCACAAACTGCTTCTGGAAGGGGAATGGGGAAACCTGCAGGAACCGACAGAAATGTATGGGCAGGGCGCCCCTCCCCTTGTGGCGTCTGCTGCGGTTGAATATTTCATGGGCGGCAACTGGGCGCTTTTTTCCTATGCTGCCATGGGAAACGGCACTGCAGAGATGATCTACAAGTACGGCACCCAGGAACAGAAAGACACATATATCGAAAAGCTTGTTTCAGGAAAATGGGGCGGGACGATGCTCCTTACGGAATCGGAGGCGGGTTCGGATGTCGGGGCGCTTGAAACAACGGCCGTGAAAAACCAGGACGGTTCGTATTCCCTTTCCGGCAGCAAGATTTTTATTACCAACGGGGAGCAAGATCTGTGTGAAAACATCATTCATCCGGTGCTTGCCCGGATAGAAGGAGATCCCGACGGAACCAAGGGGATTTCGATCTTTATTGTGCCCAAGTACATGGTCAATGACGACGGAAGTCTGGGAGAGCGAAACGACATTATCTGCACCGGGACCGAGGAAAAACACGGCATCCACGCAAGCGCCACCTGCTCCATGGCATTGGGCTCAAAGGGGAAATGTACCGGATTCCTTCTGGGCGAGGCATGCAAGGGGATGCGGATCATGTTCAACATGATGAACGGCGCTCGGATGGCCACCGGACTGCAGGGGCTTGCCTATGCATCTTCGGCGTATATGCTGGCGGTCAATTACGCCAGAACCCGCATACAGGGGCGGGATCTCATGGACACCTTCACGCCGGACGCACCTTCCGTTCCGATTATCAAGCATCCTGACGTGCGGAGAAACCTCTTGTGGATGAAGTCTTACGTTGACGGCATGCGCAGTTTTTTCTATTATGCCGCGTATTGTCGGATCAAATCCCATTTTGGCGAATCCGAAGAAGAGCAAACCCGCTATCTTGACATGTACGAATTGCTGACGCCCTTGATCAAGGACTATTTGTCGGTTCACGGTCATGAAGTGTGCATTCAGGCCATGCAGGTTTACGGCGGGGCCGGCTACTGCAAGGATTACCCGGTGGAACAGTATGCGCGTGACTGCAAGATCGCATCCATTTACGAAGGCACCAGCGGCATACAGGCGATGGACCTTCTGGGGCGCAAGCTGGGGATGAAAAAAGGAACCGTTTTTGTCGCCTTCCTTGATGAAATGAAAAAAACCGTTTCTGCAGCACGGGGTGTGCCGACACTTGAAAAAATGGCGAACGACCTGGATGACGCCATAAAGCGGCTTGGAGAGACGGCCTCCCGGCTCGGCAAAACCGCCATGTCCATGGAGGTGAAAGTTGCCTTTGCCCATTCCCTTCCTTTCCTGGAAGTGATGGGGGATGTCATCATGGGGTGGATGCTGTTGTGGCGGGCCTCGGTTGCCTCGAAAAAACTCGAAAAGAACTGCAGCAAAAGCGATACCGCATTTTATAACGGCCAGCTCAAGACGGCGGAGTTTTTTCTATCCACGGTGCTGCCGGGAACCCTGGGAAGGATGAACGCAATTGCCGGCATGTGCCCGGCCGCCATTGACATTGACGATGAGGGTTTCGGTGGGATGTAGAAATCCTTGTTTTTGATCCGGCTCTTCATGAATGATGGAGGAAATCGCAATGCAGCTTGACAACATTCTACTGGATGTTAAAGACCGTATCGCCACGATCATCATAAACCGGCCGCCTGCCAATTCATGGAGTCTTGCGGCCCTGGAAGATTTTGAAAAAGCCCTTGATGAAATCGAAAAGGAAAAAGACATCCGGGTGGTCGTCCTGACCGGAGCGGGTGAAAAATGTTTTTCAGCCGGTTTCGACGTGTCAGACGCGGCAAATGCGGTCAAGGCGGGAACCAAGGGGCAGGAATTATGGACCCGCGTGGACCGGTTTTCCAAGCCGATTATTGCCGCCATTAACGGCCACGCCCTGGGCGGGGGGCTGGAGCTGGCACTGTCATGCCATTTCAGAATCATGATGGATGGGCCAAAGGCAAAAATCGGGCTCACGGAACTCAACCTGGGCATCATTCCCGGCTGGGGTGGAACGCAGCGTCTCATGCGGGTGGTGGGGAAGCAGAAAGCATTGGATATGATCCTGTTCAGCAAGCGCCTTACAGCCCCGGAAGCACTGGAAACAGGGGTCGTTGACCATGTCTTCCCGCCGGAAACCTTCATGGACGAGGTGTATGCCATCGCGAAAACGATTGCCGATCGGCCGCCGATAGCGGTGCGATGCGTACTCGATGCCATGACGGCCGGAATTTATGGCGGTATGGAGGCAGGCCTGGCAAAGGAACTCGAAGGAAGCGCTGCTGTCGGGTCTTCCAAGGACTGTGTCGAGGGCTTTACGGCCTTTCTGGAAAAACGCGCCCCCAATTTTACCGGGGAATAATAATACGGCAACAAAGATATTGGGCCGAAAGACAATTTTGAGATAGGTTCTAACGAATATGCATATAGATATCCAGTATGTTATGGCGCTTGTTGCGGGCATCATGATACTTGCCGCACCCAGGCTTTTGAAGTATATTGTGGCTGTCTACCTGATTGCCTATGGCGTATTGGGTCTCATACGATAGAAAAGAGACACGGGCGATATTTTTTCTTGACGAACGAAAGAATAGCCCCTAAAGAATATGGAATGAAACACAAAATCTATACAGCAGGCATTGATTTTATCGTCGAATGGTATTGGTGGCGCGGATACGACACCTGCAGTTGCGCCCCATGGCCGATACTATTGTAATGTAAAGCAGATATCTGGCAGAAAAAAAGCCGCGGGGCCGGAAACGGACTCCGCGGCTTTTTTTGTTTTGCGCCATTTGCATTAAAAATGTTCACATAGCGGGAGGAATCAATCATGTTGATCGTCATGAACCGGGATGCGACAAAGGAACAGCTGGACGCTGTTATCCGTACGGTTGAATTGCAGGGATACACGGCGCACCCGATTCCCGGTGGGGACCGGACATCCATAGGCGTGCTCTATAACCAGGGTGCTGTTGATGACGCGCTTTTCCGGACGCTGCCCGGGGTCAAGGAGACCATAGCGGTTACCAAGCCCTACAAGCTTGTCAGCCGGGAGTTTCACCCGTCAGACACGGTCATACACGTCGGGGAGGTTGTCATCGGCGGGGAACAACTGGTCATTATCGGGGGGCCTTGCGCCGTTGAAAGCGAAGAGCAGGTGATGACCATTGCAAAGCACGTCAAAATCGCCGGCGGCGATATACTGCGTGGGGGGGCCTTTAAACCCCGCACATCTCCGTATGCATTCCATGGTCTCGGCGAGGAGGGATTGAAGATCCTTGCAAAAGCAAAGGCCGCGTTCGGTCTGCCTATTGTTACCGAGGTCATGGATCTCGACTGTTTTGATATGGTCGAGGATTATGCGGATATCATACAGATCGGCACGCGCAACATGCAGAATTTCAGCCTGCTTCGGCGGGCCGGGCACGCCGGGAAACCGATCCTCCTCAAGCGGGGCATGTCCGCCACCGTGGATGAATGGCTTATGGCCGCGGAATACATCATGACCGAGGGGAACCCGGATGTGATTCTCTGTGAAAGGGGGGTTCGCACTTTTGTCAAGCACAGCAGAAATACCCTTGATCTTTCGGCTGTTCCGGTAGTGCGGCGGGAAAGTCACCTGCCGATTATTGTGGATCCCAGCCATGCGGCCGGTTACAGGGACCAGGTGATGCCATTGGCCAGGGCGGCGGCGGCCGTGAGCGCCCACGGACTGATGATTGAAGTTCATCATGCACCCGAGTCCGCCAGATGCGACGGCGGGCAATCGCTGCTTCCGGATCAGTTTGAAATTCTCTGCCGCCAGATGAGGGCGATATTTGACGTGTCGACGTCGACCAAAAGCTAAAATGACGCAACAGCTTCCCTTGGCGACAATTCACTCCCAATGTCGCCCACGGGGAGCAACCCCCACCCCCAAAGGAAATTGGTCAATTTCATTTAAAGGGAGGAGCGATATTGCCCTGGCAACTGCAGGAGAACACTGATATCTCTATGGCTTGCTTCGACGCGCCCTGTGATGAACAGCTAAGCCACAGGGCGCTTGTCTGCGCTTCGCCAAGAGCTATCAGCAACCCCCTGCAATTGTTGCTGCGCGTAATACCGCTCCCCCCTTTTAAATGAAATTGGTCATTTTATATATCGCAGCGGCGGCGTTCTGGACCGAGATCCGAAGGTTGAGATGGTTTGTACTGACGACATGCATACACATGCGCCATACAAAATGATCCATTTCCTATGGACGGGGGATGGTGTTGCCTGAAAGCAACATTGGGAGGACTTGGCAGACCGCTCATGACGAAGAGGCGCCAGGCGTCCTGAATTGTTTGAGTCCCGCCATCGGCGGGACGAGTTTTCAGGACGCGGCGGATCGAGCCATAGAGCGGTCGCCAGGTTCTCACAGTTGCTGAAGGAAACACCATCCCCCGGTTAGATGAAATTGAACCTTTAAAAATTCACATTATTTAAAAACGGGGAGGCGGGCGTGAAAATCCATGAAATATCGGGGAAGACCGGCCATTCCAGGATACTGGTCGGAAAGGTGATGGATGACGCGGCAATGTATTTGCCGGAAGAATGCCCCCTGGTGATCATCACCGACGACACCGTAAGGCATTATTATGAAGGCCGGTTCCCAAAAGCGTCGACCGTCATCTCCATCGGCACGGGAGAAAAGATTAAGACGCTTGATACGGTTGCAATGATTTATGAACGCCTGGTTTCCCTGCAAGCGGACCGCTCCGTTTTTCTGCTGGGTATCGGCGGCGGGATTGTCTGCGACATCACCGGTTTTGTCGCATCAACCTACCTCCGTGGGGTGCGCTTCGGATACATGGCCACCACGTTGCTCGCCCAGGTGGATGCCGGCGTGGGGGGAAAAACCGGCGTAAATTTCATGGGATACAAAAATATGGTCGGGACTTTCAACCAGCCGGAACTGGTTTTCTGCGATCCCCGGTTTTTTCAAACGCTTCCGGAAGAAGAACTCTCCTGCGGGTTTGCGGAGATCGTAAAGCATGCCGCCATTGCAGACGCGATGTATTTTGAAACCCTTGAGCATTTTTCCATGAAAGAGCAGGTTCGTGACCCTGATGTGATGGAACCCATCGTATACCGGTCCGTATTGATAAAGGCTGCCATCGTGAACCGGGATGAAAGGGAAAAAGGGGAGCGAAGGAAGCTTAATTTCGGTCATACCCTTGGCCATGCGCTTGAAAAAACGGCCGGGCTGCGGCACGGTCAGGCGGTCAGTATCGGCATGATGTCAGCGGCACGGCTCTCCATGGAAAAAAACCTCCTTTCCGCAGAAGACGTTTTACGGCTGTCCGTTCTCCTTGAATCGCTGCACCTGCCAACGCGTGCGGATATGGATGTGCCGGCGGTAATCGACGCCCTTGGTCGTGACAAGAAAAGGGAAGGGGACATGATATATTTCGTGCTGATGAACGGCATCGGAGATGCGCTTATAGAGAAGATCCGCCTCGACCTGTTGGAAAAGATACTGACGGAGCAATAATGGCTTAAAAAGCCATTACCGGATCGAAAACCTCGGATTGGTTATCCGCTCGCTTTTGCATCGCGGGCATTTTCCGGGCCTGCCGGGTCGGTTCCGCTGTTTGAAGGTATATCCGCATACGAGGCAGGACGAGGGAATAATCACCAGTTTCTTTCCCTTGGTGGACACCGTCTTTCCGATATGCGTTATGTGTGCATATACGTCTTTTTCGCTTATGCTGACCAGCTGCGAGATCTCTCTTGCATCATGGTCGTCTTCTTCAAGAAGTGCGATGATCTGCTGCCGGATGGTTGTCATGGAAAAACACCCTTAAAAAAACGATCCCAACTGCATCTTTGCATTCATGTACCCCTCTTTGATGAATTTTTCGGCCTGCTTTTTTGAATAGTTGAACATAGAAGCGACTCCCGGCATTTTTGGCGGCGCCACAACGCGGAGTTTCGCGCCGTTAAGTGCCAGGTTCATCCGCGGCGACCCGTAAAGGGGTGTTTCAAACGTGTCTGCATCGGGCGTGGTTTGCCAGGAGGTGTCCGGAAGCGTTGCCATGTACGAGCCGATAAGGACATGCTCTATGGAGAGATCGATCGTCTGTTTCTGCGTTTTCGGTTCATTGATATCAAAGATGCCGGCCGGCGAATGGAGAACAACAATGATTTCCCGGGCATTCCAGGCCATTGCCGGCGTAAGCGGCGTGTTGACCATCAGCCCCGCATCCCAGTGCGGTATCCCGTCGATATGCTGCCATGGGAAAACCATGGGTATCGCCGTTGCCGCCATGAGGTGATCCAGTTCAATGACGTTCTGGGTAAAATACCGGATTTGAGCGGTTTTCATGTTCAACGCGGTAATCAGAACGCGGGTTTTGCTTTTTCTGAGGGCATCGATATCAATATGCTTTTCCAGAAGCTTCCTGATCGTCCGGGTGTCGGCCGGGGGCGCATACCTGCAGCCGTTTTTAAGGCAGCCGATAATCCCCCGAAGAGAAAATTGTTTCAGTGTCCTGCGGTCATAGGTAAACCACAGTTCCGCCATTTCGTCCGTGGACATCCCCGATCCGTATGCTGCCGCATTGATGGCGCCGATGGAGGTGCCGCACACCATGTCGGGTATCCAGCCGATCTCATTTAAATACTTGATGACGCCCACCTGGTACGAACCCCTCGCACCGCCGCCGGAAAGAATAAGGGCGCGTTCTATCAACTGTTTTTTATTGTCTGTTTGCGTCATGGTTTTTCAGGTTTCAGGTTAAGGTTCATATTGTAAATGCATGTATTTACATACAAAATAGACGTCTACATCAATGCGTATGATACGCGTCATTGCGACAAATCATTTTTGTACTTACTCTTTTCACTAGAACGCATCTCAACATTCGGGTATTTCGAGGATTTGAAATAAGACGCCAACAAAGTGGTTCTATCCTTCACTTCCTGTTTTGTAGCATTTATACTATATAGCATACAACACATACAACCGACAACTTCCAACAACCGGAGCAGCCGCCATGTACCTGATCAAGCGTTACGCAAACGGCCGGTTTTATGATACGGTCGAAAAAAAATATACCACCAGGGACCGCATCGCCGGCCTTGTCGATTCAGGGGAAACCGTTTCCGTAGTGGAGACCAAAACCGGCAGGGATATCACCCGCCAGATCTTGCCCCGGTCTTCCCCGAAGCCGGCGCCGGAAGATAAAGAAGAGAAAGAAGAGAAACAGGAAAGCAGCGAACCGGAAGCGGAAAAATATGAACCGGCAGAGAGCCTCTTCGCTCTGCTCTTTTCCATGGGGGAAGATGTTTTTCACGACATCAAAAAAATCGTTGGTTCCATGCGGCAGAATCTTACCTGCATGCCAAAGAACGATGTCGACCGGCTTCTTGATGCGCTGAAGAAGCGGAAAGAGAAAGACGATACAACGAAAACCTGACCGGGATGATGGATTTTTGTGATGCCGACGGATGCCATTCAAAAAGACATTGCAAAATTGATCAGCCGCCGCCTGGTCTTCGTCATGGGCAAGGGAGGAACCGGTAAGACAACCCTCTCCTCGGCCCTTGCCTTTGCCGCACAGGAAGCCGGCAAACGGGTTCTCTTGGTGGAAACGGAGGAAGGTACGGCCATTGGTCGTATTTTCGGAAAAACGGATCTTGATGGAATGCCGGTTCAGGTATCTATGGGGATTTCCATTGCAAGGGTGAAGCCCAAGGAGGAGATGACGGCATATACCCAATTTCATGTCAAATCGGGCTTTATCGCAAAGCGCATCACCGGCAGCCGGCTTTTTGATTACCTTGCGACGGCAACGCCCGGGTTAAAGGAGATCATGAGCCTGGGGCGCTTGTGGCGATGGGAATCGGAAAGGCTCGAAGATGGCAGATACATCTACGATATCATCATTGTCGACTCCCCGGCAACCGGCCATGTGCTGAACCTGCTCCGTCTGCCGAAAACGCTGATCAACATGATCCGTACAGGACCCATCGTCTCCCAGGTGAAACGCCTGGATGCGCTGTTAAAAGATACTTCCCGTACAGCACTGGCGCTGGTGTCTCTTCCGGAAGAACTTCCTGTAAAGGAATCCGTTGAATTGATGTCCATCGCCAACGATGAAATCAATATGCCGGTTCAGATATTCTTTTTAAACGGCATTTATCCGGATCTTTCTGCATCCTGCAAACCGCAGTCCGCCTGCGATATCGTTTTCTCGGACACCCCTGGCGGCCTCTACGATTCGGTGTCAAACCAAAGGGCCATGGGTGCGGTCTTGGCGGCTGCCAGGCACCAGCATACCTGGAGGGGCGTTCATGAAAAATACATCGATCATGTCAATGCCATGGCATCTTGTCCTGTTGTTGAAATTCCCTTTTTCTTCACAAACGATATGACCCTCCATGAAATCAGGCGTATCGCGAAAAACTGGCACACACCGCCGGAAATTCAGGGGGGGGTGCCCCATGCTTGAAACCATCGGCAAACCGGGCGGACCGCGTATTGTCATATGCTGCGGCAGCGGGGGGGTGGGGAAAACGACCCTTTCCGCCGCCATTGGCCTCTACGGGGCCCTTTCCGGCCTGAAAACCATTGTACTGACCATAGACCCGGCCCGGCGACTGGCGGATGTGCTTGGAATAGGGGAGTTTACGGATAAAGCCAGGCCGGTGCCCCTGGATTCGTTTGACAACGTGTCCGGTGAACTCCATGCCATGATGCTGGATGCAAAACGTACCTTTGATCACCTGATCGACAGGTACGCCCCGAAGGATATGCAGCCGCACATTTTTTCGAACCGGTATTACCAGCACCTGTCTGAGAATATGGGCGGGTCCCATGAGTACATGGCCATGGAGAAGCTCTATGAAATACACCATCAGGGGCAGTGGGACTTGATTGTCCTGGATACGCCTCCGAGCCGTCGGGCGCTTGATTTTCTGGATGCGCCGCAGCGGGTGATGAATCTTCTTGGCCATCCGTATTTCATGAAGATCGTGCGCCCCAAATCCAGGGTCGGAAAACTGGGGGGGAGGGTCTTTGGCCTCGTGATGACGCCGTTTTTAAAGGCAATGTCCCAGGTCATCGGCAAGACAGCGATGGAGGATCTGGTCAGCTTCTTCTCTCTGTTTAACGATGTGCTATTAGACGGATTTGAAAAAAGGGCAAGAGGCGTGGCGTCGCTGCTCTCCGATTCGGTTACCGCCTTTGTTGCCATAACGACCCCAAGAGCATATCCCCTGCAGGAAGCCGGTTTTTTTTACAGGCGTCTTGAAGAGCGCGGCATGCCCTTTCATGGCTTTATCGTCAACCGGGTCCACCAGGCGGACAGCCCTGCTGACGTGGACGCTCTTTTTCTGGAGCTCAACGACAAAAAAGTATTGCCCCCGGAGGTGATCCGTATGCTCGAGACCTCCTACAAGCGGTTTTCCCGTCTTGCAAAAAGCGACAAAAAAGTGATCGACCAGTTTCGGAATGAAATTGGCGCTGAAATTCCAATCCTGGAAATTTCCATGGAAAACGACGAAGTAGCTGATTTGGAAAGTTTATACCGGATCGGACGGCGCATCGTAGGGGATGAAAAGTAGCCGGGCCTATTTTTTTTGCCCTCGGCATTCCGCAAGCAGCACACCAAATTCTTCTTCCATGTGCCCGATAATGACTTCCGGATCGGGAACCATACGGGAATCCGTTACAATGCCCATGGATATGGCATTGTCATAGCTGATTGCACTGATGCCGATACCCATTCCCTTGATCAGGGGCAGCCAGAACATGATATTGCTCAACCTTCCCCCGGCAAAATAGAGGCTTTTTCCGGGCCCCGGCACGTTGCTGATAATGCCGGTGATTTTTTCGGCAAACAAAAGCGCTGTTTTTCTTGCAACCTCCGCAGGAGCCGACCCGAGGGCATTCATCCCTGCCCATGCCGCGGAAGCTTCTGATGACTGTTTCAGCTTTTCAAGAATGCCATGAACCCTGCGGATGCGGCGCACCGGATCCTTGATGAAAACCGGAAGATGCGCCAGTAAAAATCCAAACTCGTTGTTCAGGCGGACATCCCCCTCGCCTTCCGGTTCCGGCGGTCGGATATTCACGGGCACAGCCATGCGCAGGGATGGTTTGTCTTCCAGATCGCCATACTGCAGCAGGTAGCGCCGCAGGCCGGCGGTGGTGATTGCGACCACGATATCATTTACGGTTGCGTTAAAACGGACGCATGCTTTTTTGATATCTTCCAGGGGAAGGGGGTCAGACCATGCGAGAAGCCTTTCCGTCCCGGGATTTTCTTCAAAAAAGTGTTTGCGGTCCGGCGGCAGCATCAGTACCCGTGCCACTGTCATGGCGGTTTCAGATAAGGCATTGCCGACCTTTTGCGCACACTTCGTTGCATGGGCGGGGTCTTCAACGATCGTTTTTATTTTTTTTGCCGCAAAATCGCATGCTTTTCTGCCTCGCTGTCCGGACCCTTCCGGCCTCCCAAAAGGCGGCGTATTGTCTACCCGGCGGTTAATTGTGCCGGCATTGTCATCGGTGATGGATGCAAGCAGGCGGACCAGTGATATGCCATCCCCCATGCAATGATGAAGGCGAAAGAAAACAAAGGATTTCTCGTCTTCGACATCTTCGATGTAATGGATCTTCCACAAGGGCCGGAAAGGATCAAGCGGCGCCGCCGCCAGTTCGCTGAAAAGCGCCCGCATGCGCGTTTTGCACCCTGAATCCGAAATTTGCATCCGGCACAAATGATATCCCAGGTCCATGTCTTTGTCGGTTTTCCATTTTGCAAAACCGGTTTTGCCGGTCGGGCGCATTGTAAAGCGATCATGGCATAACAGCCTGTCTTTTACCAGCTGTTCAATGCGCTTGAAATCCAGCGTGCTGTCAAATGCAAAAGAACCGGAGATAACCGGCGAAGGACCCGGATGGTCCAGGGCGAGCATCAGGCTGTCAATGCCGGACATGGTTTCAGCGTGTTTTTCCATACGTAGAAAAGTAGCAGAATTCCAGGCGGTTTGCAATGTCCCTGATGGTGCCCCTTTGCCGTCGTCTGCGGCACAGTCAAAAATTCCCTGTGGCGGCCTGCCGTCTCTTGCTGTTTGCGGGGCAATGGATCAAGGAAAATATTGACAGGTATGTCTGCGGCATCTAAACAATAACATACACGAACAACACGCATTGCACCGGATATTTATTTTTGGAGGAAATATGGGGTTTTTTGGTATTTTTTCAGGCAGATCCCCTGAGTCCCATGAGGAGCGGGGGGATGAATACATGACCAACGGGGCTTTTGGCGATGCCCTGCTTGAATACGAAAAAGCGCTGGAGAAGATAGAGAAGCGATTTCCTGAAAAACAGCATCTTACAAAGCGGATAGGCGATAAGATACGCGGCGCCGGCAACGGACTTGCCAAAAAACACCTGGAAAATGCGGAAGCGATGATCAGGGCCGGTGAATTTTCAGACGCCCATGAACTTTACCAGCTGGCACTTGAACTCACGGAAGATGAAGGCTTTAAAAGAGAAATCGACAAAAAGCTTTCCGATTTCGCCTTGCGTGACGACTTGCCGGCAGAAGCGCCCACCCTGTATGACTACGAGATGAACGAGACGGATGAAGAAATCGATGAACACGACGAGGACCTTTTTCACGTGCTTTGCAGTGCGCTGCCGGAAGATATGCAGGAGGCCTACCGTGGTTACGGAGAATCGTTTGCCGCAGGGTATGTCGCTTTGAACCAGGGAGATTTTGAGACGGCGGCAGCGTACCTGGAAGATGCAATGGCTGAAAACGATCCTCCCAACCTTATTCCCCTGGAGCTTGCAACGGCGATGATTCACATGGGCGAATACGAGGAGACGGCTGCGCTGCTATCGGACTATGTCGCATCGAACCCGGAACAGCCCCGCACGTACCAGCTGCTTTGCGAAATCTTCTGGGAAACAAAAGAATATGACCGCGCGGGCCGCCTTTTGTCACAGGTACCGGATAGCATCAAATATTCCAGGGCAATGCTGATCCTGCAGGGGGAAAACCTGTTTCAGAAAAAAGAATATGCCGCTGCGGAATCGCTTTATGTCCACTACATAAGCAATTACGGAAAAGACGAAATCGTCTCCCGCGCGCTTGCAAAAACACTTGAGGCATCCGGGCGGACAACGGATGCAAAGGCGCTTTACGCGGAAATCCTCAACAAGTGTCTTTCATGCGGCACGCGGGCAGACCCGTTTCTCAAGCGCAGGTATGCAGATATCTGCTACCAGGAAGGCGATACGTCTGCCGGCCTTGTGGATATATACCTTGGCCTTGTACGGGAGGACCCGGACAACCGGGCTGTTTATTTCAGCCGGGTTTCCAGTATCCTCCACAGCAAGGGGGAATTTAACGAGGCGAGGCGCTACCAGGCTCTGGCGGAGAAATCCGAATTTTGAGATAGGTTATAGAAACTCGCTCCAAAAGACAGCTGCCAATGACGTTTGCTCATCACCTGATCAATGTGAACGGGCTGGATCGCTTCGGTTTCAAACGATGGCTTTTTTACCCGGGGATGCTGTTCTGCAGCACGCGTTCATGGTGGGGGGCGGGCGTGCCCCGGCCGTTTACCCATGAGGGGGTTGATTTTTGTTTTTTCGAGGCAGAAGACGGCGCGCGCTTCCGGCTTGATCCTTCCATCCGCATTCCCATGGGAGAAGATGGCGAAATACTTTTTATACTAGATGATTTTATCGGCAAAACAATTGTTTGTGAGCACTATGCATATACCCTGATGGCAAAAAGCCCCTTATACATGCTTTACGCCCATGTGCTGCCCGAAAAGGGTCTGAAACCCGGTGATGCATTGAAGGCGGGACAGTGTTTCGCCCGTATCGCCCCGGTCGATCCGGATAAAACGCCGCTTCCGCCGCATTTGCACCTCTCCGCGGTTTACCAGGATGAACTCCCCCTGCCGCACTCATTTGACTGGCCGTATCTGAACCGGCTGGAAAGGGAAGCGTTTATTGATCCTTTGCCCATTACCGGGGTGACCAGTTTCGACATGCGCATCCTTGATTTTGATCCATCCATCGATATATCCGGTGAATATGAGCCTTGTCCCGGCAGCAGGCAAATGGGATAAATGTCAACCATTGCCGTGAATACAACCGTTTTTGCCCTTTCACCGGGATTTGCTAGATTGCGCATAAACGCCTTGAAATTGCGTCAAACCTTTGATATCGATATACGGATGGATTTTCAGCGGATTGGTGCAGGGGGTATCTCAAAAGTCACGCAACAGCGTGAGTAACGGCGCATAACAGGAGGATCAATGACCAGAGTCGGAGTCGTCGGCGCGACCGGTTACGCCGGAGCGGAACTGGTAAGGCTCCTTGCCGGGCATCCGGAAGTCGATTTGACGATTTTGACGTCCCGTCAGTATGCCGGTGTATCGTTTTCCGATATATATCCTGCCTTTACCGGCGTGGTCGGGCTTGCATGCGAAGCCTATTCCATCGATGCGGTTTCCGATAATGCGGATATCCTATTTACGGCCCTTCCGCACAAACTGCCCATGGAGATTGTGCCCGGCCTTGTTGCAAGCGGGAAGAAAGTCATCGACCTTTCGGCGGATTTCCGTTTTTCCAATGCCGCTGCATATGAAGCGGCATATACCGAACACACCGCAAAAGAGCTGCTTGAACGCAGCGCATACGGCCTGAGCGAGGTTTTTACCGACCGGATACGGAACGCCGATATCATCGGCAATCCCGGATGCTATCCCACCAGTGTATTGCTGCCGCTTGCCCCCCTTCTGAAGGCGGGCATGCTGGTTCCGGAAACCATTATCGCGGATTCCAAATCCGGGGTAAGCGGAGCGGGCAGGGGACTGTCCGTAACATCCCTTTACAGCGAGGTTGCGGAATCCTTTAAGGCCTACAAGGTCGCCGCGCATCGACATGAGCCGGAAATGGAGGAAATATTGAGCGCGATTGCCGGCGTCGATGTGAATATTACCTTTGTCCCCCATCTGCTGCCAATGCACCGGGGCATGGAAACCACCATTTATGCGGGGCTTTCCCGGGATGCCGCGGATAAAGACATTTACGACTGCCTGGCGGGGTATTACGCGGACAGGCGGTTCATCCGCATATCCGAAACCGGCCGGCCGCCGGACACCAGAAACGTCCGGGGAAGCAACTACTGCGATATCGGCTTTGTCATTGACCGCGATCACCGGCGGCTGATCCTCATGTCGGTGATTGACAACCTGGTCAAGGGGGCCGCAGGCCAGGCCGTGCAGAACATGAACATTATGCTGGGCCTGGAGGAAAGTACGGGCTTGGATATGGTGCCCTTTCCGGTATAGACCTGCTGCAAGGCAGGCGTAACGGCAAAGGGCTGCAGAATTTGTAAGGGCTTTTCACAACTTTATTCAAAAAGGAGCAGAAAATGACGGCAAAATTGATTGTGGGAACGGAAATCAGGGAAGAAATCCTTGAGGAAATTGCAGCGGAAGTAAAAGATATCAAGGAGAAAAAAGGGGTTGTTCCCGGACTCGTTACCATCCTGGTCGGTGCAAATCCGGCGTCGATATCCTATGTCACGCTTAAGATCAAAACCGCTGATCGCCTTGGCTTCAAAGAAATCCAGGACGACCAGCCGGAAGATGTTTCCGAAGCGGATCTGCTGGCGCTGATCGACAAGTACAACAAGGACGATTCCATTCACGGCATCCTTGTCCAGCTTCCCCTGCCCAAGCATATCGATGACAAAAAGATCCTGAACGCCATTGATCCGGACAAGGACGTCGACGGTTTTCATCCCGTCAATGTCGGCCGCCTGATGATCGGTGGTTCGGAAGTGAAGTTTGCACCCTGCACGCCTGCGGGCATCCAGGAGATGATCGTCCGCGCAGGCGTTGAAACCAGCGGCGCGGAAGTGGTGGTCGTCGGTCGTTCCAATATCGTTGGCAAGCCCATCGCAATCATGATGGTGCAAAAAGGCCCCGGCGCCAACGCCACGGTGACGATCGTGCACACCCGCACCAAGGACCTGGCCGCTCACTGCAAGAGGGCCGATATCCTTATCGTTGCCGCCGGCGTTCCCGGACTCGTAAAGCCGGAATGGATCAAGCCGGGCGCGTGCGTTATCGACGTTGGCGTTAACCGCGTCGGGGAAAAGATCAGTGAAAAGACCGGCAAGACAGTGGCCATCCTGCGCGGCGATGTCGATTTTGATGCGGCAAAGGAAATCGCCGGTTATATCACGCCTGTTCCGGGCGGTGTCGGCCCCATGACCATAACCATGCTCATGAAAAACACGCTGAACTCCATGAAATATAAACTCGGCATGATGTAGACGATATTCAACAACGGTTTGACAAGCAACAGTCTGCAAGGAAAGACCACTCGCCGGTCTATGGCGTGTGGTCTTTCTGTTTGCGGAATATATGTCGGGACACGCCGCAGGTGAGGCTTGACTTGCCGGGATGCAGTACCTATTTTGTCGAAGATGTTATAAAGGGGGCGCGTGTCCGCCCGCCCGGAAAAACAGTTGTGATTGGCGCTGGATTTGTTATAATTCAGTCGGATTTCGCAGTTGGCATCAGCATGTACGAAATGCTGTCACAATAAAACAAATACGGCATTATCCAGGGAATTTTCCAGATTATGAGCACAAGTATAGCAGGCAGTTTTTTGACCCGCATATTCGGCAGCAAAAATGACCGGGAATTGAAAAAACTCAATCCCATCGTCGATGTGGTCGGCGCCCTTGAACCAAAAATGGCCGCAATGAGCGACCAGGATCTGGCGGCCATGACCCCTGCCTTCAAATCCAGGCTCGAAAACGGGGAGTCCCTTGACAGCCTACTTCCTGAAGCGTTTGCGGTGGTTCGGGAAGCTTCCAGGCGGGCCCTGGATATGCGCCATTTTGATGTGCAGATTCTGGGCGGCATTGTTCTCCACCAGGGGAACATCGCGGAGATGAAAACCGGTGAAGGAAAGACCCTTGTGGCAACCCTTCCCATATACCTCAATGCGCTTACCGGAAGAGGGGCGCATGTCATTACCGTAAACGATTACCTGGCACGGCGCGACGCCGAATGGATGGGAAAAATATACAATTTTCTGGGCATGTCCGTGGGCACCATCGTACACGGCATGGACGAGGAAGAGCGCAAAAAGGCATACGCATCGGAAATCACCTACGGAACCAACAACGAGTTCGGGTTCGACTACCTGCGGGACAACATGAAGTTCAGCCGCGAAATGCTTGTCCAGCGGGAGCTTAACTATGCCATCGTTGACGAGGTCGACTCCATATTGATCGACGAGGCAAGAACGCCGTTGATCATTTCGGGGCCGGCTGAAAAATCGACCGAGCTCTATTACAGCGTCAACACCATTGTACCGGATCTGAAACGGGACGAACATTACACCGTGGATGAAAAGGCGCGATCGGTGACCCTTACGGATGAAGGCGTCGCAAGGGTTGAAACCCTGCTGAAAATTGACAACCTTTTTGACAGCCGCAACATCGACGTTTTGCACCACGTAAACCAGGCATTGAAGGCATATACCCTTTTTACGCGGGACGTGGACTATATCGTCAAAGAAGGACAGGTCATTATCGTGGATGAATTCACCGGGCGCCTCATGCCCGGCAGAAGATACAGCGAAGGGCTTCACCAGGCACTGGAAGCCAAGGAAAACGTTTCCGTTGCCAATGAAAACCAGACCCTTGCATCCATCACGTTCCAGAATTTCTTCCGGATATACAAAAAGCTGAGCGGCATGACGGGTACGGCGGATACCGAAGCCGAGGAATTCAAGTCCATATACGATCTCGATGTCGTCGTGATTCCCACCAACGAGGAAATGATCCGGGAGGATTACCCGGATGCGATTTATATGACCAAAAAGGAAAAATATGAAGCCGCCATCGATGAAATGTTCGAGCTCCACAAAATCGGACAGCCGGTGCTGGTGGGTACGGTTTCCATCGATGTTTCGGAGCATTTGAGCCGGCTGCTGAAAAAGCGGGGAATCCGGCATGAAGTCTTGAACGCCAAAAATCACGAGGCGGAAGCTGAAATCGTGGCCAAGGCCGGCCAGAAGGGGGCCGTGACCATTTCCACCAACATGGCCGGACGCGGTACCGATATCGTGCTCGGGGAAGGCGTAGTGGATCTTGGCGGTCTGCATATCCTGGGCACCGAGCGCCATGAAAGCAGGCGCATCGACAACCAGCTTCGCGGCCGGTCCGGTCGGCAGGGAGACCCCGGTTCGTCACGCTTCTATCTGTCTCTGGAAGATGACCTGCTGCGGATTTTCGGCGGAGAGCGGATTTCCAGCATCATGAACCGGCTGGGCATTGACGAAGGGGAGCCCATTGAACACAAAATGATCAGCCGGGCCATAGAAAATGCGCAGCGAAAGGTGGAGGGCCACAATTTCCAGATCAGAAAGCAGCTGCTTGATTTCGACAACGTGATGAACCAGCAGCGGGAAGTCATATACCGCCAGCGTCAGGAAGCATTGCACAACGAGGATCTCAAAAGCACCATAGAAGACATGATCCGCGAAAAAGCCGAAGAAATCGTTGACATGTATGCCGACGAAAACCAGCCGGCGGATCAATGGGACGCTAAAAAATTCGCCGATGCAATCTTTGTGCAGTTTGCCATGAAAATTGACCTGGAAGCGCATCTGGGAAAGGGGATAACGCCCGAGCGCCTTGAAGAGATTATTTCCGGCATGGCCATTGAAAAATACGCGGAAAAGGAAAAAATGATTCCACCGGAGCATCTGCGGCGACTGGAAAGATACGTGATTCTCCAGACCGTGGACAGTTTCTGGAAGGATCACCTGCTCCAGATGGATCACCTGAAGGAAGGCATCGGGCTTCGGGGATATGCCCAGCAGGACCCCATCATGGCATACAAAAAAGAAGCCTACAGCATGTTCCAGGAGATGATTTCCCGAATCCGGGAGGAAACCGTAAAAATCCTCTTCCGCATCCAGATTGCCAGGCCGGATGATGTCCAGCGGGAGCCGCTGCAGCCCAAGGAGCAGGAGATGACTTTTTCACACGGCAAGGATGAACCGCAGCAAAAGCAGCCTTTTAAGAGAAAGGAAGCCAAAATGGGCCGGAATGATCCCTGCATCTGCGGCAGCGGCAAAAAATACAAGAAATGCTGCGGCAAGTGATGGTAACGGCTGGATTTTCTTTTTTGGATGCTTACATTGTTTGTCAGGGCGGCGCTGCTCATGACAGCCCAACAACCAGTGATTATATTATTAAATAAGCGTATCCTTGCATATGGATAGCCCGTTGTTTTTGAAAACGTTTTTGGTGAGGATATGACGGATCGTTACAGACCGGAGATTGAAAAAGAGGCGGGTACGGATACATTGCTCGAGGAACCGTCCCTGTACAGGGTTTTACTTCACAACGATGATTACACGACGATGGATTTTGTCGTTGAACTTCTTGTTACCGTGTTTCACAGGTCGTTTGAGGAAGCCACCAGTATCATGCTCAATGTTCATCGATCCGGTATCGGGGTATGCGGCACATATACCTACGAAATTGCCGAAACCAAGGTCGAAATCGTGCATGAGCTGGCATCGCAGAGGGGTTTCCCGTTAAAATGCTCAATGGAGAAGGTGTGATATTATGATCAGCAAGGGACTAAGTGTTGTTCTTAGCCAGGCGGTCAAAGAGGCCAGGAAACGCAGGCATGAATATGTGTGCGTGGAACATATGCTGTATGCAATTCTGCATGACAGCGTCGGAATAGAGATTATTGAAAATTGCGGCGGCAACGTTGAAAATCTCCAAAACGAGATTGAACGGTTTTTTGAGGAAAAACTGGAGCGGGTGCCCGAGAGCCAGGAATATATTCTGCAGCAGACCATCCGTTTTCAGCGGGTGATTCAGCGCGCGGTCAACCATGCACGGTCTTCTGAAAAAGAATCGGTTTACGTGGGGGATATTCTTGCATCCATGCTCGAGGAAAAAAAA
>JAABUA010000045.1 GCA_011389515.1 Desulfobacteraceae bacterium | reverse complement strand
AACGTGAAAGGCAAAGGGATCGTATTGATCATCGGGTGCGGCCACCAGACCATCGAGAGAATCCTTGACCGGGCCCGTAAACTGTTCGACGAGCCGATTTATGCGATCATCGGCGGTCTGCATTTCCCGGTGCAGGGCGGACGGATCATGATCGGTCCCATAAACATCCAGCGGATCGTGGGGTCGGATAAGCCCCCGTGGCGCGGGCTGGGGAAAAAAGACGTGGCGGACGCCATCGAGGCCATTCGGAAGGTATCGCCGGAATTGATCGCCCTATCCCCGCATGACAGCTGCGAATGGTCGCTCCAGCAGTTTCAGGAGGCCTTTGGTGATGCGTATGCCGAACTGAAGGTTGGGCGCGAAATCCGTATCAACGCCTGAAAACAATTCATTACAAGCTTTGTAGGCAAGCTGCCTGTCACCGGGCCAATCGGGAAATGGCCTGCCCGGCTTCGTCTGCGATGCGATCAAACAGCTCCTTGACCGTCGGGATGTCATGGGCCAGGCCCACCCCTTGTCCGCAGGCCAGAATGCCGGCGTCAACGTCGCCGTTGTCGAACATCCGCTTCGCGTTTTCTCCCTTAATGACCTCATAGAGCTCCGCGAAGTCAGCCTTTGCGGCTTCCAGGTCAAGGCACTGCCGTGCGGCGGCATTGGCCTTGACCCGGTGGGTGGCGTTCAGGGACCGCATCACCAGCATGGTGTCAAGCTCCGATGCGCAAACAAGGGCCTGCTTGACGTTGTCGTGAATCGGGGCTTCGCGGGTCATGAGCAGGCGCGTGCCGATAATGGCGGCCCCCGCCCCCAGCGCCAGGACGGCGGCAAGACCCCGCCCGTCGGACACGCCGCCGCCGCCGATCACGGGAACTCCTACGGCGTCCACCACAACCGGGACAAGGACCAGTGTCCCGATGTCCAACCGGCCTGTAGCACCGCCGTTCTCATACCCCACAACAGTGACGATATCCGCCCCCATATCCTGAACTTTCAGGGCATATCGCACCCCTACGCATTTATGAATCCAGGTCATGCCCAGATCCTTGAACCTGCCCACCAGCGCCTCGGGGGCATGGTGGCCGGATGTTTCAACGACCTTTATCCCGTAATCGGCCATCACGTCGATATACTCGTTGTTATCGATCTGGGTCATGGCCGGAAACAGGTTGATGTTAACGGCAAAGGGTTTGGATGTCAGGGCTTTCATCTTTCCGACCGCCTCGGCGAAAGCTTCCTTTGACTTGTAGTTGGCCGACGCGATGATACCCATCCCCCCGGCTTCGGACATGGCCGCCACAAATTCGGCTGTTGAAATCCACATCATTGCCCCGCCGATAATGGGGTATTTGATTTCCAGTTTCTCTGTTACGCGGGTTTTGAGCACGTATTCTTCTCCTTTATAAAATTATGGGGGTACCCGGCACCTCACGACGTGAGGCGCACACCTGCGATCTTGTTGAATAATCTATATATACTACCGATATTACCGTTATTTGAAGAGCTTTCCGGCTCGGAATATAGCGCAAAATATCGGCTGAAAACGCAACCTTTCATGAACGTCCGTTCAAGGGGCAGGAGGTATTGACGCAGTTGGGACAGCCGGTTACGCGCAGGTGAACGATCCAGAAAGCAGCAAGCACCAGTGCAAATGCCAGGCCGGGAAGATACGCGGCGTGCAGGAAAACGGCAATGACCGGTACGGATATCCGCAAAGCATATGCCACCAGTGCCCAGAACAGTTGCATATAACCGAAGGTTTTATGGCTGCGGGAGAAAAAATGGTGCACGCATGCGCCTTCCAGTGGAACCGGGCATTTATTCCCATAATATGCGCAATAGCGGCAGGTGCCAGCATATATTACCGGGTAGGATGCGATCCACAACAAAAAATAAGCGATGATGCCCAAAAAACCGGTAAAAAATGCCAGATACAGCCCGATGACAAATACACCCGCCAGCAGCAGCGCCTGCGGCAGGTTGTTCACACGGTTGCTCCCGGAAAAATATTTTTCCCCTTCCGGCATTGTCTTTCCTTTTCCTTTTTCACACACGCTCAATTTTTCCGGACAGATCCACCAGGCGGGAAATCCGCTCAATAGCCGCTTCTATGTAATCCGGACGGTCAATTTCCAGTTGGATCGCGCTATTCGGGCAGACATCGGCACACCGGCCGCATCCGCGGCACTGATCCTCATCAATGACCGCCTTTTTGCCTTTTAGACGGATGGCATCCACAAAGCAGGTTCCCCGGGTGCAGATGCCGCAGCCGACGCATGTATCCGTAACAGACAGACGGATCCCCGGCATGCGGTTGACCTTTTGGCTGATCTGCGTGTCGATGACCGGCAGGACCTTCCACAGGCAGCAGCAGGGGCAGCAGTTGCAGATGGTCAAAAGCCGGCTTGACGGACCGATATTGAGCCATACCGTATCAAGCTTGTTGCGTCCGACGAGATGAACCAGCCCCGCATCCCGGCACCGGGCCACGTGCTCGAGCGCTTCGGAAACCCCCACGGGCCTGCCGAATTTTGGATTGATCCCCCGTGCGGCTTCCCCCAAAAACAGGCATCCCAGCTCCGCCGGGTAATCCCTGCATCCGGTCGAATCCCGGCAGATGCAGAAATCCATGATCCATCGAAAATCCGCCTCCCGGATAAAATGCTCCAGCACCATCGAGGGCACGGCCGTGCTTTGGATATCTTCCGGATCCGCGGTTTCGTCAATGGGGATCACCCGGTCTTTGGGCAGATAAAAAATATCATCCCCCTCAAACAGCAGTTTGTCGACCATGCGGCTCACATGGGGGTACCGGGTGAGTCCCGACAAAAAAAACCGCCCGGAAAACGTCTTGTTGATCAAGGTTTTCATCCAATATGGACCGCTCATTGTTGCCCCCCTGTTTTCACCTGATTACACCGCAATTCATTGAAGAAAAAGGTTTTCCTGCCTATGGGACGCAGCCTTGTCCGTCAGCCGGTGATCATGGTAATAAATCCCACAGGGGATTGGCAAGTTTCTTTTCCTGCCCCACTTACCAGGAAAGATCGTGGTCATTATTTCTTCTTGACACGATACACCGGTTTTTATAGGTTTAGGGGTCTGTGTATCGCTTTAGATACCGATATATTTTCAATTCCTGTTTTTGCTTTTTTGCGACAAACAGCATCAAGGATGTCATAACGTGGACCGATCCCCCGGACATGGAAATACCCGGCGCGCCGTCGTCGTTGATAATCTGCATAAAAACTTCGGCCCTTTAGAGGTATTGAAAGGCGTATCTCTTGCGGCGCACGAAGGGGATGTCATCGCCATGATCGGGTCTTCCGGATCGGGGAAAAGCACGCTGTTGAGATGCATCAACCTGCTGGAAATTCCCACTTCCGGAGAAATTTATGTGGGGGACGAACACATCGGCCTTACCCGAAACCGAAAGGGGGAAACCGTACCAAAAAACTTCCGGCAGGTGGATCGCATCCGCACGAAGTTGGGCATGGTGTTCCAGCATTTCAATCTCTGGTCCCACATGACCGTGCTTGACAACGTTATCGAGGCCCCGATACACGTACTTAAAAAACCGAAAAAGGAATCCAGGGAAAAGGGCATGGCCTACCTGGAAAAGGTCGGCATCTCCGATCGTTCCCATTACTATCCTGCACAGCTTTCGGGCGGTCAAAAGCAGCGGGCCGCCATTGCCCGCGCCCTTGCCATGGAGCCGGAAGTACTCCTGTTCGATGAGCCGACCTCTGCGCTCGATCCGGAACTGGTCGGCGAGGTCCTTCTCGTTATGCAGAATCTCGCAAAAGAAGGCCGGACCATGATCATGGCCACCCATGAAATGGGTTTTGCCAGAGACGTGTCCAACCATGTCATTTTTCTGCACAACGGCATTATCGAGGACGAGGGTCCACCCAACTATATTTTTTCAAACCCTTCGTCCGAGCGCTGCCGTCAATTTTTATCCCGATTTTTCTGATGTACGCCCGCAAACAACCACTTGGTAAACCCAAACTTTTGGAGGCAACATGAAAAACATTTTCAAAATCACCGCAGCAATACTCGTTGGCCTGTTTTTTCTGAGTACCGGCGCATCCGCCGAAAACGTTGTTCGAATCGGTACGGAAGGCGCCTATCCCCCGTTCAACTACATTGACAAGGATGGCAACCTGCAGGGGTTCGACATCGAAATCGCAAAGGCCCTGTGTGAAGCCGCTGATATGGAATGCACATTCGTAACCCAGAGCTGGGACGGCATGATCCCGGCTCTTATGGCCAGAAAATACGACGCCATCATCGCTTCCATGAGCATTACGGATGAAAGAAAGCAGCGTGTCGATTTCACTAAAAAATACTATCAAACCCCGGCTCGCTTCGTACGGCAGAAAGGCAGCGATATCGAGATTACCAAAGAAGGCCTGACGGGGAAAACCGTTGGTGTTCAGAGGGCAACCGTTTCCGCCAACTTCATCAATGACAATTTTTCGGATATAATGAACATACGGTCCTATGCCACCCAGGAAGAAGCCAACATGGATATTACTTCCGGCCGGCTTGATCTGCTTTTTGCAGATGCAGTGGTACTCCAGACCGGATTTTTAGATACCGACCCGGGGGAAAACTATGAATTTGCCGGCCCCAGCTACACCAATGAAGAGTGGTTCGGCGAGGGTATCGGCATTGCGCTGCGCAAGGGAGAAGATGAACTGCGTGAAAAATTCAACAATGCGATCATCCAGATCCGTGAAGACGGCACCTACCAGAAAATAAATGACAAATACTTTGATTTTGACGTTTACGGCGATTAATACCCACCGGCCATGATGCCGGTAAACGGATTTTTGCGGGCCCCGCTGGAAACTTTTCCCGGGGTCCGCCTTATTGATTTGAAAAGGGGTGCCCTTGTTTGACCTGGAAGGATATGGCCCGCTTTTGCTCCAGGGGGCAAAACTCACGATCTATGTAGGCGTCTGCTCCATGGTTATCGCCATCGGCATAGGCCTTATCGGCGTGTTGGGTCAACTGTCGAAATCACCGGTGGTGCGATTTCTGGTCAACACTTACACCACCGTTGTCCGGGGCATTCCAGAGCTTGTCCTGATTCTTCTGGTGTACTACGGCGTGCCGACGCTTATCCAGGATGTTTCGGCCATGCTCGGCCACCAGGTCTATGTTTCCCTTGATCCGTTCATCTCCGGCACGGCCACCATCGGGTTCATTTACGGGGCGTTTTCAACCGAAGTATTCCGGGGGGCCTATCTTGCCGTTCCCAAAGGACAGATCGAGGCCGCGCGGGCCTGCGGCATGAGCGGTGCATTGACATTCAGAAGGATCACCCTTCCGCAGATGATGCGCTACGCCCTGCCGGGCCTGGGAAATGTCTGGATGGTTTTGATCAAGGCCACCGCACTGATTTCAGTGATCCAGCTTCCGGAACTCATGCGCAGCGCCGATATCGCCTCCAGAAACACCCGAAAGCCATTTACCTTCTTTTTTGTGGCATCCCTTATTTACCTGGCGATTACAATTATATCCAACATCGTGCAGCAGTGGGCCGAAAAAAGAGCCAGCAGGGGCGTAAGGAGCGCATAAACCGATCATGGAAATTATTATCCAAAGCCTGCCCCGATTGCTAAGCGGCTCTCTGGTTACGATCCAGATTACCGCTTTGAGCGTGTTTATCGGCTTCTGCATGGCCATACCACTGGCCATTTTGCGCGTCTCTGCAAACAAGATGCTTTCTTTGCCCGTATATGCCTTTACCTTCTACTTCAGGGGCACCCCGCTTTTGGTCCAGATATTTCTCATATACTACGGGAGCGGCCAGTTCCAGGTTTTCCTGCACTCGGTGGGACTCTGGAGCCTGTTCCAGAGCGCGTGGTTCTGTGCGATTCTGTCCCTGACGCTCAATACCGCCGCCTACTCCACGGAAATTTTCCGGGGAGGAATTCAGGGCGTACCCGCCGGGGAAATCGAAGCCGCACGGGCCTGCGGGATGTCCGGCATGCGCCTTTACAAGAGGATTGTCATTCCCAGGGCCATTCGCATCGCCTGGCCGGCCTACACCAACGAGGTTATTTTCCTGCTGCAGGCATCCTCTCTGGTTTCCATCATAACGGTCATGGATATTACGGGTGTGGCCCGGGAAATCGCCGCACGCAGTTTCGCTTTTTACGAAGTATATGTCTTCGCTGCCCTACTCTATATTATCGTGGTATATGGCGTACTCTGGGTTTTCAAACGGATTGAATCCCATCTGAACGCATATCTTCGAATGGAAATCACCGGATAATGTCAACGCGCGCGCACCTCAAGGGAGATATGCTGCTGCTGCTCACGGCAATGATCTGGGGTTCTGCATTCGTGGCGCAGAAAGTGGGCATGGACCATATCGGCCCCTTTATGTACACCGGTATCCGGTTTGCCATAGGCGCGCTGTTCTTAACGCCGTTCATGCTGTTTTTAAGCCGTTACCGGCCGTTTGTCATGAAACAGCAGAAGGGCCCCTCGCTCATCCTGGCCGGTTTGCTGGCGGGCATACTCCTTTTCGGCGGCAGCATCCTCCAGCAGATCGGGATCGTCTATACCACCGCAGGCAAAGCGGGTTTCATCACCGGGCTGTACGTCGTCATCGTTCCCCTTCTCGGTTTAATCTGGGGATTGAAACCCGGCAAAGGCGTGTGGGCCGGTGCGATCCTTGCGGTGACAGGTCTTTACCTGCTGACCGTGGAAAAGGGATTTTACCTGCACATCGGGGACACACTCGTCCTTATCTGCGCTTTTTTGTATGCACTGCACGTGCTTGTCATCGGCTGGCTGGCACCCCGCCTGGACGTGCTGAAGCTTGCCATTATTCAGTTCTGGGTTTGCTCCGGCCTGAGTCTATTCACAGGCATGTTCGTGGAGAAGCTGACCTGGGCCGCAGTAAAAGGCGCGGCCATACCCATTCTGTATGGCGGCCTGCTCTCCGTGGGTGTGGGCTTTACCCTCCAGGTCGTCGCCCAGCGGAAAGCCCCTCCGGCGCATGCGGCCATCATCCTGAGCCTTGAAACGGTTTTCGCCGTTATCGGCGGCATGGTGATTCTGGGGGAAAGTCTTCCCGCCAGGGGATGGGCCGGTTGTGTGTTTATGCTGGCCGGGATGGTCACCGCCCAGATCGAGCTGCAGAAATGAAACCCATCCGCTTGTTGTTTTTTGCTGCGGTCATACTGTGGGCTCATCCGGCAGGCGCGGACCATTTCTCATACACCTATCTTGAAGTCGGCTCGGGAAAGATATGGCTGAAAGATGACATGATCGTTTCCAGTGGTGTTTCCGAGGATGTCTATGATGCATTCTACCGCTTTCTTCTCAGCGGCGCCGGGCAGCTTGATAACGGCATCGTGATCGGCGGAGACGCACTTTTGTTTGGAAACAAAGGCGCCGATACATGGGTGGCAACGTGGGAATATACGCTGACCGGTTCGTATCCGGTAAATATGACCCAAAGGATTGACATCATACCCCAACTTGGTTTTGTCAGCACCAGAATGTTTGTCTGTATTGATGGAAACTGCGACATTGACAATGACATCGGATTGACCTACGGCATCGGGCTTCGGGCCTGGGCTGTCCCGGGATGGCTGGAAATTTCCGCCGACTGGAAGGATTCCTCCAGTGATTTGTCGGATTCGGTCTTCCGTTTTGGCGGCGCGCTCTGGTGGCGCAAGAACCACAGTGTACGCCTCAATGCAGAGATGGCAGACAAGCAGGGATCCGCCGGTATTTCCTACAGGTATACGGCTTTTTGGAAATGACAGTATGATAATACTTTCGTATGTTCGAAATATTCATTTGATCTTTCATTTTTCAGGGAATATATTTATCAGCAAGGGGAACTTTTGGAGTGAGCAAAGGCATTCGGGTAGAATCGGATACAGACACTCGTCTACAAGTGAAAATGAAATAACCTGGAAAAGGAGTTTCACATGAAAAAAATGAAAATACTGGCATTGCTCGGACTGCTTGCATTTGTTCCAATGTTCATGGGATGCGCCACATCTTATCCCGTCGGCAGCCTCTACACGGAAGTGAAACTGCCGGTTGCCGCAGAATCCGATGCCAATGCGCTTAAATCAGGAACAGCGGAATGCATGAGCATCCTGGGCCTTGTTGCCACTGGTGATGCAAGCCTCAACACGGCCATGAGAAACGGCAATATCACCAAAATCAGCCATGTCGACTGGGAAGCCAAAAACATTCTTGGTATTATCGGAAATTATAAACTCACGGTTTACGGAGAGTAACCCTCTTCGCATGACCATGCAGAACCATTCTAATGGTTTTTTCAGACCCGAATGCCGCCCCTTCCTCTTTGTTTGAAAAAACAGTCCCTTTCACCTTGAGACCACCTTTTAAAAAGCCGGTCTCAAGGTTCGGGTATTTCACTGACCCCTGCAAATGAAGGCTCGTGGAGCGGTATCAGAATATCCGCGGCCTTTTTTATTTTTTCCATGATATCATAGGCCTCGTAGGCGTTCACATGCGTGCCCGGTGGAATCACGTCCATTTCCATGCCCAGGATCTCACGGGGGGGATAAAAATTTTCCAATATCGCGCAGCATCCGGTGATAATGGCCTTGCCGCCGGATGTTTCAATGACCACGGACAGTCCCCCATCGGTATGCGCCGGCGTGTGCATCACGGAGATACCGTCAACAATCTCCCGGTCTTCGTCAATGACTTCCATTCGACCATCTTCTTCCACATCCTCGATATAATCTATAAGATACCGGTAATCAAGGGGATGCGGATCATGAATTCGGGCCAACTCCTTTGAATGCACATAAAACCTTGCATTAGAACACTTGTAGTCATTTTCGCAATGATCATTGTGAAGATGCGTATGAATCACGATATCAATATCCGACGGCGTCAATCCATACAGTGCCAGCCCCTCCTCGAAAGTATGAATTTTCCCATTAATGGCCCGTTCCCGGTCTTCGGACCGGATTGGATGCGCTTCTCCGGTGTCTACAAGAATTTTCCGGTCCCCGCCTTCAATGTACCACGTGTATATCGGTATGGTATAGGGTTTGCCGTAATCATGCTGATATGTCATCATCCCCTTGTCAAAAATTTTCGTTCCCATCACAATAGGGTGAATTTTATATTGTGTCATGACATCCTCTTTTTACATTGTCCTGCAAAACACTATAACCTATCTTTATCCTTTTCCCTGGAGGCTTCTGCCATCCTTGCCTGCTTTTCAAGAGATGCGTAAAGCTCTTCCAATCCGGTTTTTGCACGATGGAAATGCGCAAGGGCCTCCCCTTCGAGAATCCGGCCCGGCGGCGTTTTTACCGTTGACGGATTGACGTGCTTGCGCCTGTGAAGTACCTCGTAATGCAGATGCGGGCCGGTGGAAACCCCTGTTGAGCCGACATAACCGATCGTCTGCCCCTGCTTCACCCGCACCCCGCTTTTTATGCCGCTTGCATATCGGCTCAGATGCGCATACGCTGTATGATACTCGTTGGGATGGCGGACTCGGATATAATGGCCGTATGATCCTTTCCGGCCGGCATGCTCGACAATGCCGTCTCCGGCAGCCATGATCGGGGTGCCTGTCGGCGCGGCGAAATCCAGGCCGCGGTGCATCCGGTTGTATCCCTGTATGGGGTGGCGGCGCATTCCATATCCGGAACTCATCCGTGCGCCGTCAATCGGTGTCACCATCAGTGTCTTTCGAACGCTCTTTCCTCCTGCATCATAAAAATCCACTCCACCGTCAGCGGTTTTATGGCGATATATGGGCAATGATCGCCCCCTGGTGTGAAGCGATGCATAGAGCACCGCCCCCGATGTAATTGTATTTCCTTCCGGGCCGACTTTTTCTTCGTACAGAACCTTGATTTCATCACCGGGCTGAATGTCCCGCTGAAAATCGACATCATAGGAATACGCCCGGATTATCTGCATCAGTATGTCGATGGGCAGCGCCGCATCAACGGCAGCTTGGTAAAGGCTTGAATCAATAGTGGCTGCAGCTTTGACGTGCCTGACTTCCAGGTCAAGGGCAAATTCCCGTGCCATGAATCCCCTTGTTGTGCAGTTTACGAGCTGCACTTCCCTGTCAGCTGTAAACTTCAGGCGAAATCCCTGAAAAAACGGTTCAGATTCCCCGCTGCCATCATCGAACATCAGGTACAATTCATGCCCCGGCCGCAATTTTCTGGGATCGAAAATGTCATTTATCGTATTGACCGCAAGATAGGCATCCGGCTCGGCAAGCCCGGAGGAAAGAAGTATACTTATCAGGGTGTCCCCGGGGGAAACCCTGACCTTTTTTTCCACCAAATGAGAACCAGGAAGCATAAAGTCCCATGGGTCGAGGGTATCCGGCGCTATTTCCGGAGCACTCTTTTTGCCGGGGGCCCCTTCATCCACATCGGCGATTTCCCCGCCGAATTTCTCTGAAGGCATATGGACCTCGTCCATCACGACCATCGTGTCTTTATCCTTCACAGCAATAAAATAGACGGCCGCCAGCATCAAAAATACAAAAAAGAAAACGCCCAATCGTATTGTTTTCTTTTGAATGGATCTTTTCTCCTGCGAACGTATATGTGTCGTTGCGTGCGACCTGTAATAATACTTCATCAAATCAGCCTGCAAAATTATCTTTCGGCCCAATATCTTTCTTGGCGTCTTATTTCAAATCCTCGAAATACTCAGATATGTCTGCGGTTTGAAACAAGACGCCGCGATCTTGAACCGAAATCCGAATGTTGAGATGGGTTCTGGAAAACGGTTTCGCATCTTCTGTGTTTTTATAATTATTTACAATCAAAAATTCAAGGCAAAAGCCGCATTACCAATGGGGGTATGAAACCTATGCAGGGCATCCTGACCGGCCAGCGAAAGACATCCTGAGAATAAAACATATAGAATACAAATAGTTAACAATTTTTCAACCATTGGCCAAATTCCGGCGACAAATTCCGGTTGATCCCTGTATAAAAACATATTACCCTTTTACTAATTTTTGCATACTTGTATAGACACGATAAATATTCCCCCAGGATATGGGTCTGTAGGGGCACCCCTTGCGGGTGCCCGGAATCAGGGCACCCGCAAGGGGTGCCCCTACGAGGTCTTCCGGATCATCATGCCTATTGATAAATGCAAAGAATTGTAAGAGTTTGAGCAGTATCCCAGCTTGTTATGCATTTTCGAACACATGCATCCATAACAGGAAATCATGATGGAAGAAAAAAACAGCACGCAGCAGATTGACCCGGAAACACAGGCGGATGAGGGGTGGTTCCACCTGGATGTCCACCCCCAGGTTTTTTTCATATCTGCGGGACTCATCCTTTTTTTCGTGGTCGTTACACTTGTCTTCAATGAACACATGGAGGGTATATTTCAACAGACCCAAAGCGCCATATCGGATTATGCAGGATGGTTTTTCATATGGACGGTAAACATTGTCCTGGTGTTCATCCTTACACTTCTTGCAGGGCGCTTCGGCAACATCCGGCTTGGCGGGCCGGATGCGCGCCCCGAATTTTCAACGCTCGGCTGGTTTGCCATGCTGTTTTCCGCAGGCATGGGCATCGGGTTGCTCTTTTACGGGGTGGCCGAACCCATGTTTCATTACGTGGCAAACCCGCATGTCGAAGCGGGCACAACCGAGTCGGCCCGGATGGCCATGGACATCACGTTTCTGCACTGGGGACTTCACCCCTGGGCCGTTTATTCACTGGTAGGGCTTTCCCTGGCCTTTTTTTCCTTTAACAAGGGGCTTCCCCTCTCCATCCGGACAGCCTTCTATCCCCTGTTCGGAGAGCGAATCTACGGTTGGACAGGCCACATCATCGACATTCTGGCCACCGTTGCGACCCTTTTCGGCGTGGCCACATCGCTCGGTCTTGGGGTGCAGCAGGTCAATGCCGGACTGGATCATCTGCTGGGAATCGGCCAGTCTGCGCAGATTCAGGTCGTGCTCATCGGCGGCATTACGCTCATTGCCACATGGTCCGTTGTAAAGGGACTGGACAAGGGTATCCGTCGTTTGAGCGAAATCAACATTACCATTGCGGGGCTTCTGGCCCTTTTTGTCCTTCTGGTCGGCCCCACTTTGTTCATCATGAACGCTCTTCTTGAAAATATCGGGTATTACTTTCAATACCTGCCCAAGCTCAGCACATGGAACGAGACATATGAGCGGACCGAATGGCAGCATGGATGGACGATTTTCTACTGGTCATGGTGGATTGCGTGGTCACCCTTCGTGGGCATGTTCATCGCACGGGTTTCCCACGGCCGCACGATTCGGCAGTTTGTCCTTGGTGTCCTTCTGGTGCCGACGTTTATCACCTTTCTCTGGATTACCATATTCGGCAACACGGCGCTTTTTATCGAAATGTTCGGCGGCGGCGGCATTTCAAGGGTGGTACAGGAAAACATTCCCGTATCCCTGTTTGTTCTTCTGGAAAATTTTCCGTTGCGTACAATAACATCAACCTTGGGAATTGTCGTTATCATCACGTTTTTTGTCACGTCATCGGACTCGGGATCAATGGTCATCGATATCATCACTTCCGGAGGAAATCCAAATCCGCCGGTGCTCTCCAGGCTTTTCTGGGCGCTCATGGAAGGTTTGGTGGCCGGGGTTCTTCTTATCGGCGGCGGTCTTGTGGCCCTTCAAACCGCCACCATCACCACCGGGCTGCCTTTTGCAGTGATAATTTTAGGCATGTGTGTGGCATTGTACCGCGGTTTGTCAGAATATGCGTCACCACAGGAATTCACCATCGGCGAACGGCCTGCCGCCGAATTTAAAATCAGGACCAAGCCGGTCCTGAACAAAACCTTCGGCAGGAGACGTCTCTGGTAAAAGGAGGAAAAACCTTGAACAGAAAAAGCCGTATCTTGAATTATGTGCTTGCGGCATGTTTTTTAGTCCTTGGTGCGGCCTGTACGGAACCATCGAGGGATACCGCGCAGGAGGATTCGGAAAAGCAGACCGTTCGGATCGCATACACCGACTGGGCATCATCCGTTGCTTCGGCCAATCTGATAAAAGCGGTTTTTCAGGAAAAACTGGGCATACAATGCCGCCTCGTATCGATGAGCGCGGACAGGATGTGGGAAGCCGTGGCCGCGGGAGAGGCCGATGCCATGCTTTCGGCCTGGCTCCCGGATACCCATGCCCATTATATGGAAAAATTCGGGAGCCGGGTGGTTGATCTGGGGGCCAACCTGGAAGGCACCCGCACGGGGCTGGTTGTTCCTGACGTAAAGATAGGCCGCCTGGCCGCCGGCGCCGGCATCAGCAAGTCCTACATTACCATTGATTCCATCACAGAAATACAGGCCCATGCCCAAAAGTTCAATTACCGTATCATCGGGATCGAACCGGAAGCAGGCATCATGCGCCAGACAAAAAGCGCCATGGAGACTTACGGACTTGATGGATTCGAACTTACCCGGGGGAGCGAATCGGAAATGACCGAGGCGCTTGCCCGGGCTATCCGGGAGCAGCGGTGGATCGTGGTCACCGGATGGGTCCCCCACTGGAGTTTCGCCCGGTGGAACCTCCGGTTTCTGGAGGATCCGCAAAATGCATACGGCGGAGAGGGCCGGATACACACGATTGCCAGGACAGGGCTGGAAAACGAAATGCCGGAAGCGTTCCGCCTGCTGGACAATTTCAAGTGGGAACCCAGGGAGGTTGAGCATTTGATGCTGTGGATCGAAGACGACGAGGGAAGGTTCCCCTATGACAAAGCGCTTCGATGGATACGCGCCAATCCCGAAAAAGTTGACGCCTGGATCAAAAAGGATGATTTGTAAACCGTTTCAATAATAAGGATTTTCACATGCTGCAGGACATGTACTTTCAATACAGGGGCGCCTGTATGATGCTGTTTCAACAGGAAGGAGAGGAATTCTCCTTCCGTGGAACCGCATTTCTGGTTCATCCGGATGGATATTTTCTGACCGCAGGCCACCTGATCACGGACAACCATGATCTGATGGTCGTTCCCGCTGATGAAACAGAAGGCTTCACGCCGATTCGCACCGAAACCGTGGCCCCGATACCGGTCGAGGTCAGGCAGCTGGACAGGGAGCGGGATCTGGCGCTGCTGCGGTTCAAAGAGGAAATCGATATTTCCATGCCGGATCACGTTATCGGCGCTTCTGAAAACGTACCTGTCGGCAATTCGGTTGCATGCCTTGGATTTCCTTTCGGATACTACCAGATTTACAATCAACTGATCAAAAAGGCCGTCATTTGTTCAAAGATTTCGTCTGGAAACGAAACACGGATTTTTCTCTTCGACAGCCTTGTCCATGACGGCAATCGGGGCGGACCCCTCATCAACATGCATGACGGTCGCATCATCGGCGTGGTGGGCGGCCGCTTCGAACTCCAGGAAATTTTATCCCGGCAGCTTGGAAAAACTTCCGACTTACCCATTAAAACAGATGTTTCCTATGCGGTCTCCATTGAACACGCCATGGAACTCATGAAAAAAGAAGGATTAAATGTCATCTGAAAAATATACGCAAGAAGGACCCGAAACGGAAGCGCCCCAGCGGAACCTGGCCCTTGATCTCGTCCGGACCACCGAGGCGGCGGCCCTGGCATCGGCCCGATGGCTGGGAAAAGGCGAAAAAGAAGCCGGCGACCAGGCAGCGGTATCAGCCATGCGCCTTTCTTTTAAAGCCATAGACATAGACGGCACCGTGATCATCGGCGAAGGCGAAAAAGACAACGCACCCATGCTCTACAAGGGGGAAAAGCTGGGTACCAAAAGGGGACCGAGCGTGGATGTGGCCATCGATCCGGTGGAAGGGACAAATCTTCTGGCATATGGCCGCCCCAATGCCATATCCGTGGTCGGAGCGGCGCCGGCAGGAACGATGTTCGACCCGGGGCCCAGTTATTACTTGAAAAAACTGGTAGTCGGGGTGGAAGCCAGAAATGCCGTCGATCTTGAAGCCCCTGTGGACGACAACCTGAAAAACATTGCCACCGCCATTGGCAAGGAAGTGGAAGACCTGGTGGTATTCGTCCTGGAAAAGCCGCGGCATGCCGAATTGATCACGCAGATCCGGAAAGCCGGGGCTCGTATACAGCTGCATACGGACGGGGATGTGGCGGGCGCCCTTATGGCGGTGGATCCAAACAGTGATATCGATGTCATGATGGGGACCGGCGGCACCCCCGAAGGTGTATTGGCGGCATGTGCCATTCAGGCGCTTGGCGGGGAGATGCTTTGCCGTCTGGACCCTCAGAAACAAACGGAAAGAGATGCGCTTGCCGAATGGGGCATGGATATTGATCGTATTCTGGATGTCAATACGCTGGTGGCAAGTGATGATGTATTCTTTGCCGCAACCGGCATTTCCGGAGGAGCGTTTCTGGAAGGCGTCAAATACACCGGTAAAGGCGCAGACACCCATTCACTGGTCATCCGCGGCAAAACCGGGACCATACGCTATATCAAATCCCGTCACAACTGGGACAAGCTCATGCGTTTTTCCGCAGTAAAGTATGATTAAAAACAACAGGCCCGGAAAATTTACTGATTCCCGAACCCGTTTGACCGCTCACAGTCAGGACAGTGCCAGGTAATCCCATTGCATGACATGCCCCACATATTCTCGTGCATGCACGCCTGGCACAGGGCAAACCCGCATCGGCATGTCCAGGAGAACGGGGTGACCTGGCGGCAGCCATGGCATTGACGGTTAACGGCCCGGCCGTGCTGCCTCCGGCGATACGGGGAGGCGTTTTTTTCACGGTATAGCCGGCTCATTTCTTTTCAATACCAAAAAAGGAAAGGGCGTTTTCCGCCAAAAACCGCTTGAGAAAATCCGCATCATAGTTATTCGCATCGATGAGCTTGAGCTCGCGGTCCCACGCATACGGAATATTTGGGAAATCCGATCCGTACATTATGCGATCCCCCCTTAGTTCATCGATGCGAAACGGAAGGCGGACGGGAAAATAGTCCGCCAATGCCATGGCCGTATCCAGCCACAGGGTATCGTACTTTTCAATAAGGGCCTTGTACGCATCAAACTCGTCGATGCCCAGATGCGGCACGCATATTTTCAGGCGGGGAAAAGCCTTCAGAACCTCCTCCAATTTTACCGCACTGCAAAGTACATGGGGATCACAGTGATACGCGGTACTTTTCGGCTCCCTGCTCACATGCATGACCAGCGGCCTGTCTTCGGACTGGCATGTTTCATAAACGACCTCCATGTCCGGGCTGTTCATATCGAAGCACTGCACATGGGCATGAAGCTTAACGCCTTTCAACCCTTTTTCAAAGGCGCTTTTCAAAATCTGCGAACTGTCCGTTTCCCCCGGAAAAACCGTGGCCATCCCGGTCAACTGTCCGGGAAAAGACCGGCAGAGCCCGGCCATATACTCGTTTAATTCCTTTGCAATACCCGGCTTATGGGCATACTGGAACGCGATGATATGACCGATGCCTCTTGACAGAAGGTACGCAATTATTTCCCGTGAGCCCAGGCGATAGCGTATGGGCCATGCGAACTGATCAAACCAGGCCCATATGGCCTTGAACAAACCGGCGGGAAAAACATGGACATGGCAATCCACGATATATGGGAGCCCCTCCGGTACGCGGGGTTCTTCGGAATCGTTTACAGCACCGAGCTTCATATTCTTATACTACCTGATTGATTTGTGGTTATTTTTTCTTTCACGGGTCGTTCTCCCGGCGGGACAGGGAAAAGCCCGCTGGAATCCATCCCTCACATTTACAGAGTGTTGCAAAAAACCTGGTTTCATATTATATAGAACCCATCAATAGGAGCGACGTCCATAGGAGCTACGTCCATGCGAACGATTTTCAACGCCCTGCTCATACCGGTTTGTTTATTCCTTTTCTCCCCCGGCATCTTGTGTGCGGCAGACCAAGAATCCCAGACATCGGCGGAAGAACCGTTTCTTGAACACGAAGCGCTTTTCGACGTTTATCAGCCGTATCTTGACAACATTTCCGGATACAAACCGGTTTACTTTCTCTTCGGCACAAGACCGGAAGACACCAAATTCCAGCTCAGCGTGAAATATCGCTTTATCACCCCCGAGTCAATTATTGCCGAAAAATTTCCGTCGATCCGGGGTTTCCACATTGCATATACCCAGACCTCCTTCTGGGACCTGGAGGGAGAATCGAAACCCTTTGAAGACACGAGCTACAAGCCTGAATTTTTCTTCCTGTCCTCGAATTTTTTTTCCGGCAGGGGGCATTCCCATGCATTTTTCCAGTATGGCTACGAGCATGAATCAAACGGCCAGTCAGGCGATACGTCCAGAAGTACGAACTATATCTACATAAAACCGATTTACGTGTTTTTTCATCAAAAAAGCAACATCGGGTTTCAGATTTCTCCAAAAATATGGACATATATAGCAAACACCGACAGAACCAACCCGGATCTGGACAGGTATCGCGGGTATTTCGACCTGGAGGTCAAAATCGGCAGGGCGGATCTCGCCGTACTTGGAACGAACTGGCGATGGGCGGCAGAAGGGCATTCCGTGCGCCTGGATTTTTCCTACCCATTGGATCGCCTGATCAAGATAAACCCCCAGCTTTATCTGCATGCCCAGTATGTAAACGGCCTTGCCGAAAGCATGCTCGATTACACCGAGCGCAAAGATGCTTTTCGGATCGGTGTTTCCATTGTTCGGTAGCGCATGGACGACAAGCCATCTCAAAAAAAAGATTTGGGCGCAAGATCAGAATTAACCATCACATATGCAAAATCGTTTTCAGCTGCGCCAGGGCATCTTTCACAGATACCACCTTTATGGTGGTCATCCCCATTTTACGCGCGGGTTTCAGGTTCCGGCCGATATCGTCCAGGAAAACAGCTTCTTCCGGGGCAACTCCCAGCTTTTCCAGCACCAGTTTATAAATTCTCGGGTCCGGCTTTGCCAGCCCCTCACGGCTGGACTCAACAAATACGTCAAACTCCTTTTTAAAATCGGAAAGCAAAGACGAGATATCATCATCGGCAACCCAGTTGTTGGTTAGGGCGGCCGTCATAATGCCGGATTTTCGGATTTGCCGGATAATATCCAGCATTTCCGGTCTGACCCGCAGGTAATTGTTGATCGCGCCCATGATTTCCCGGCTGGAAATGTCCGCCCCGGCGCTTTGGATCTCCCGGTCAAAGGCATCAAAAAAATCCTCCATGGGGATTTCGCCGCGCTCCAGGCGGGCCCAGGCTCCCTGCGAACCGGAACCAACAATGAGCCGGTTGATAAAATTCGGTTCAAGGCCACGGTTTTTTTCAAAATCCGCCAGGATTTCCATGGGGGAATCGAGCACAACCCCACCGAGATCGAATATTACCGCCTTTATATCCACTATTTATTCTCCGCTTGATTGTCGTTTTTTATGAATAAAATTGACCATCTGCGTGGTGACCAGGGATACCACCTCTTCCGGCAGAAACGTTGAAGACGCCACTTTCATCGCCTTTTGCGTGAGATCCCTGGCGCTTTGGCCGGGATCACCGGTTTGGTCCAGCGATTCTTCAATCAGACTGCGCTGCGCTGCTGCCGCGGCAATGGATTTTTCCAGAAATTCTTTTGCGTCTTTTCCCGTTCTGGCCCCGTAATGCTCGGCCAGTTGGACGTCTATGTCATAGGCGGCCATTTTTTCCAAACTTTGCTGATACGTGTCAAAATTCGAATTGGCCGCCGTAAAAATATCACCGCCCGCAGAGATGCCAGCGGCATCGGATGTAAACATGGCCTTTTCCTCGGGAACATATACGGCGATGGAGCAGGGAGAGTGTCCCGGCACCTCGATGATTTCGAGCGTCCGGTCGCCGCAGGCCGGTTTCTCCCCATCGCGTAGCACTTCCTCAACGGTGATACCCTGAAATTCTTCCACGCCGAGGGATTGAAGCGTATGCCTCATATCGTCGCCGTCAATGAGCAACTGGTTCATAAACCGTATATTTTCAATCACCTTTGGTTTAGCCAGCAGTTCTTTGGCCACCCTTGACGCGGCGATTGTCAACCAAGGCCATCGTTTTTTGAAAAAAGCAGCGATGCCGCAGTGATCAAAATGGGAATGAAGCAATACCAACCGGCGTATCTTTTTTTCGTCGATATTGAACGCTTCGATTTGTTTTATCACATCAGGAATGATAGGAACCATCCCCCCGCCCAGCAAAACGGCCTCTTCCCCGCCGTCCAGGTGATATATGCAAGACTCCCTGCGCCCCAAAAGGGTGATTCTGTCCGTGACTTTACCCGGTTTCTGCACAATCATCGCCGGCTCCTTCCAGTAGTTGACGGTTGATATTTTTCCATATTTTTTATTATTAAGATAATATATCATGTTATGATACATGATCAAGGTTCAACTTTCTCCTGCATCTGGATATCGAATCCATCATGTTTTTAAGCGAGCGGTTGAAAGAACTGCTTTTGACGGTATGACCGGCCTCCTTGAATCACCCTGACAGGAAATGTAATGAAACCGAAAATTCTGCTCACGGGCGCCACCGGATTCATCGGTAAACGCCTCTTGTACAAACTCGACCAAAGCGGCTACCGTGTCCGCTGCCTGGTAAGGTCTTCCACGAAATTTTCGCTGCCGCTGCCAGTCCAGAATGCGCCGGAAATTGTCAGCGGAGACATCCTGAAACCCGAAACCCTTGACAAAGCAATGGAAGGCATTGAGACCGCCTATTACCTGGTGCATTCCATGGGAGGGCAAAGCTCCCGGAAATTTCTCGAATTTGAAACCAGGGACCGCCAGGCCGCGCAAAATTTCATAACCGCCGCGGATAAGGCGGGAATCAAGCGGATCATATACCTTGGAGGGCTGGGGGATGTCAGCGACAACTTGTCCCACCACCTGGCAAGCCGTCAGGAGGTAGGGAGCATTCTGCAGTCCGGACGCTGCAAAACAACCATCCTCAGGGCCGCCGTGATTATCGGTGCGGGAGGCGCTGGTTTCGAAATCATCCGGTATCTGGTGGAAAGACTTCCGATCCTGCTGTGCCCGCAGTGGGTGTACACCATGAACCAGCCCATTGCCGTCGAAAATGTCATGGACTACCTGCAAGGATGCATGGAAAATCCCAATACTGCCGGGATGTCCCTTGATATCGGGGGGCCCCAGATTCTGGGCTATGCCGATTTGATGCAAATCTATGCGAAAACACGGGGCCTCAGGCGGATCATCATCGGCGTTCCGTTTTTTTCCACAAGGCTTTCATCATACTGGGTCAACCTGATCACACCCGTTCCGGCGGGTATCGTATTCGCCTTGGCTGAAGGGCTCAGAAACGAAGCCGTTTGCCGGGAAAACCATATCCGGGAGTTGGTTCCCGTCCACCTGCTCCCCATGGACCAGGCCATCTGCAATGCCCTGGCCGAAGAGGAGAGTGGTCCGGGAGCCATATCGCGCCAGTCGTGCTTCCTGTCCGAATCCCTTAAAAACGCTTGACTTTGGATATCGGCTTGATTACTTTTATCTGTAACGGTGACCGAAGTTGCCTCAATCATTTAAAAAAATGAACCTGCATATCACAAGCCCGCAGGCGACTGCGGCGCAGTAACAGCATACCGGAACCACGAAGGCTTTCCCTTTTGACAAGTGAACTGCTTCGTGGTTTTTTTTTGGAGCCCAGGTACACTGACAGGAGTCATTTATGACCAGAAATAATATTATTGCCGTTGGATGCGCGTTATTCCTTCTGTTTTTTGCATGGCCGTGTTTTGCGGACGCGCCTGAGAACGGGGATACCGGGGATGAAATACGCCAGCCGGTTCGGGAGTCTGTGGAAATCCGGAAGCAGACCCAGAAAGCAAACGAGCAATGGCAAAGGGAAAGGCAGGCCCTGGCCGCGCGCTACGACCGCCTTACGGAGGAAAATCGCCGCCTCGCAGCAAGAATAGACGCCCTTGAAGAAAATGTCTCAGCATCGAAAAGGCGCATCAAAAGGAAAGAAAAACAGCTGGCCGACATCGAGCATGTAACCGTCGGCATAGAACCGTTTCTGATGGAAACGACCGGCCGGATAGCGGCACTGACGACAGACGGCCTGCCGTTTTTTCAAGAGGAGCGGCAGCAGCGGCTGGAGCGGATCCACGAAATGATGGCCGATCCGGATGTGCCGATCAGTGAAAAACACCGCAAGGTCATGGAAGCGCTGTTGGTTGAAGCTGAATACGGCAACACGATCGAGGTCTACCAGAAAACCATCGACGCAGACGGAAGAACCATGCTGGCAAACATCTTCCGCCTTGGGCGCATCAGCCTTTTTTACCAGACCATGGACCGGCAGGAAAGTGGCTGGTTCAATGCCGCCGACAGCACCTGGGAGAAACTGCCCAACACATACAACCGCGATATTTCAACCGCCATCGATATCGGGGCCAAAAGGCAGCCTGTGGAACTGTTGACGTTGCCGCTGGGAAGGCTGGTGGTCCAATGAAAAAAACCGCCGGAATCCTTTTTTTGGCACTGCTGTTTTTGTTTTCATCCCTTGCCGTTTCTGCAGGCGAGGACATGCGGGAGATGCAGATCCGGGCCCGCCAGGAAAAACAGATGCTCCTTGAAAAAGCCAAACAGGAGAAAGCCGCCGCCGAAAAAGAGGCCGCCGAAGCCCGGGAACGAATACTACAGGATCGCGAAACACTGGAAAACGCCATTGCCGAGCTGGAAGAGAACAACCGCAGGCATGAAGAGCGCATTGACTTACTTGCATCCGAACTTGAAGGCCTTTCGGAAACGGAAAACCGGCTGGACCAAAAGATCGGCGAAACCGACAGCATGGTCCGCGAACTGGTTGGCGCCATCCGGGTCAATGCCAAGGATATTGCTGCGCTTTTCAACGACAGTCTTCAGCATGCGTTTGCATCGGAAGAAACCGTTTCTTTTGAAAACATCGCCGGCCAGGGGGAGTTTCCCGGAATGGCGGACGTCCGGATGATGGCGGATATGCTTGTGAGAGAAATCCGCCTTTCCGGGAGTGTGCGGCTCGAAAACGGCTTCATTATTGACCGCTCCGGAAGGGGAACCGATGCGGAAATCCTTCTGATTGGAAACTTCACGGCCGCCTACCGCACAGACGATGAAACCGGTTTTCTGAACAATTCCCCGGCAGGGGAACGGCTTTTCGCCCTCTCCCGTCTGCCTTCCGGCCGGATGCAGGGGCGGATCGCCGATTACATGGACGGGAAGAGCGAGGCCGTTCCCATGGATATATCGAGAGGGGGAGCGCTGCGCCAGCTGACCCATGAACTCCGCCTGTGGGAACAGGTTCCCAAGGGGGGCCCCATTGTATGGCCCATACTGATTATTTTGGGTTTGGGTATGGCCATTATCGTCGAACGGGTTCTTTTTCTGGTGCGAAAGCGCTTTGATTCGGAAGGCTTCATGCGGCAGATCGATGCACTGGTTAAGGAAGGCAAATTCGAGGAATGCCGGCTCGCCTGCGATGGGCATGGGAAAAAACCGGTTGCCCGGGTGGTGGGAGCCGGGCTTGCCTGCTGCCAGATGCCCCGGGAAGAAATGGAAAATGCCCTGCAGGAAGCGATCCTCAAAGAGATTCCGCCCATGGAGCGCTTTTTGTCCACCCTGGGGATGCTGGCCGCCATCGCCCCTCTTCTGGGTCTTCTGGGAACCGTTACGGGCATGATCAACACGTTTCACGTCATCACCCTTTACGGCACCGGCGATCCACGCATGATGTCCGGCGGCATTTCCGAGGCCCTTGTCACCACCATGCTGGGGCTGGCGGTGGCCATACCGATGCTCATGGCCCACACCTGGCTTAACCGGGCGGTGGACAGAAACATCTCGGAAATGGAGGAAAAAGCGGTGACCCTGGTGAACATCGCCCATGCAAACCGGGAAACGAACCATAATCACCATGATCACGAACAACCGGTATGACTGAGCTGTTGATAACAACCGTATATCAGATGGAAGAATACTTCCACAGCGGCGGTATCGTCATGTTCCCGCTGGCGGTGATCAGCCTTGTGATGTGGCTGCTGATCATCAACCGCGCCCTGTATTTCCGGCGGCTGTACAGGAAAAACATGAACCCGCGGACCGCGTGGACCCACATATCCGAGAACCGCCTTCCCGACCCGAAACAATACCAGGGGGCGGTATCATTGCTGGTGGTCGAATTCATGCGCCGCAGAAGCGGAAATTCGGAGCTTGACCGTTTCATCCTGGATGAAGCGGTGCTGAGGCTTAACCGGTCCCTGGACGGTTTTCTCGGGACAATCGGTGCGCTTGCCGCTGTTGCGCCGCTTATGGGGCTTTTGGGTACGGTGATCGGCATGATTGTCACCTTTGACGTCATCGCTGTTTTCGGCACGGGGAACACCAGCGCCATGGCCGGCGGGATCTCCGAAGCGCTGATAACCACTCAGACCGGCCTTCTGGTGGCCATTCCCGGGCTTTACATGAAAGGTTTTCTGGACCGGCGGGCCCACAAGCTCAAACAGCGAAACGCGGTGGTGGGGTATTATTTGCGGCGAAGATTGTAGGGGCGCCCCTTGCGGGTGCCCGGAACCGGCGTCAAATTGGGTATCAGAGGCGAACTAAAAAGCGAATTTCAAAAAAGGAAATGTGGACAATTTCCCCGGGCGGCACCGGGTATTGTCCTTCGCGACCGCAAGGCCATGGGATATCTCTATGGCTCGCTTCGACGCGCCCTGTGATAAACGGCTGGGCCACAGGCCGCTTGTCTGCGCTTCGCCAGGAGATATCACCACGGCCTTGCAATGTCGCTTTCGGACAACACCCGGTACCGCCCGGCTGAAATTGATCCTTCTGATTGGGCACGGCGCAGCCAAATGCGGTTATAAATTTTGATGGCGCCGTAAAAAGTCGCGATCAGATGGCTTTGAAAAAAGTTCAAGATCAAGGCGCGTGCAATTTTTTAAGAATTGAGCGTACTTATCCGTACGTGAGATTCTTGAAAGATTGCTCGCAACGCAGATATTGGGCTTTTTGCGAAGCCGTCAATTTTTGCATTCTTGCATAGGGATATGGGCCCGTAGGGGCACCCCTTGCGGGTGCCCCTACAAGGTCCCTCAAAAAAGAGGGTTCTAAAAACACCAATAACGCTGGAATTCACACAATCTCAATATTGTGCCATTATAAAATGACAAAATTTCAAAA
>JAABUA010000044.1 GCA_011389515.1 Desulfobacteraceae bacterium | reverse complement strand
CAGTTCCGAAGAAAGAGACACCACGGACTTGATCCTGCCAGAAACCCGGCCGAGAATTTCAGACTGCTTGTTGGTCAGATCCCCGGCCAGGCCGGTGGCTATGTTGTCTATCATCATGAGAACTGAATTGAGCGGCCCCTTGATTTCATGGGCAACCATGGAAACAAAATCCGATTTGATCTGGTCGAGCTTTTTCAAGGTGGTAATGTCGTTTAGCACCGTCACCGTTCCCAGGTTGCGCCCCAGGCGATCCCGAAACGGAATGCACGTCGCCCCGAGAATTCTCTCATCGTTTTCATTTTCCCCCTCAATCCGGATTTCCTCGGTGATCTGCGCGAAGCCGCCATTGGACTGGGCCAGTGCCTGATCGATCATTTCGAGAAGCAACGGTTCATCTACGATTTCATCCACCTTGCAGCCCTGGACATTGGTCCGGGTCGATCGAAGCATCTTTAGAAAAGCCGGGTTTGCCAGGGCCACGGTTTTCTGGTTGTCCGTGGTCAGCACCCCGTCCGCCAGAAGGTTGATCAGAGAGCGCATTCGGGATTTTTCCGTTGCAATATCCTGGAGGGTGCGGATAAATTCAATCGCCTTGCCCACTACCAGCCGCAGACCCTGCGGGGAAAACGGCTTGGGGAGAAAATCAAAGGCCCCTTTTTTCATCGCCTCAATGGAATGCTCTATGGTGGCATAGCCGGTAATCACTATGATGACCGTATCCGGATGCAGGGATTTTACCCGGGCCAACACATCAAAACCGGAAAGACCCGACATCATCAGATCCAGCAGGATGATGTCATAGTGCGCTTCATGAATTCGCCGCAACCCGTCTTCCCCATTGGCGGCGCACGCCACATCAAACCCTTCCTGGGTGAGCATCCGCTCACAGGCATCCCGGATTCTTTGTTCATCGTCGATAACAAGCACCCGGGGCTGAAAAAAAATATTCTCCACACGGTTCCGTATGGAACTTTCCGGCTCCTGGTCAGCAGACGGCGAAGCATCCGGCGCTTTCTGGTTATCCCTAATCATTTTTTCCTCTCAGTTTTCTGCTGGAATATATTGAGGCAGTTCCACACGGAACGTGGTCCCCTCAGGGCCTGTATGCGAAACGGAAATCTGGCCATCGTGCTCCTCGACAATGCCGTATGCAATGCTCAATCCGAGCCCCGTGTTTTTGTCTCGCGATTTGTTGGAAAAAAACGGATCAAAAATTTTGGTGAGATGCTCCTCGGCAATGCCGCATCCCGTATCTGAAATCTCCAGATAGACTTTCCCGGCAGGCTTGTTTCGGTAGGTCCGCACGGTCAGGGTTCCCTTGTTCTCCATTGCGTCAGCCGCATTGATCACCAGATTGATGATCACCTGGCTCAGTTTGTTGCTGTCCACATTGATGAGCATCATCTCGTCTGAAAGCTGCTTTTTAATCTGTATGTTCCGGAAGATCTTCTGATCCCGGGTCAACCGGAAGCTTTGTTCCACCAGCTGATTGACGTCTATGATGTTTCTTTGAAAATCCGTGCTGCGGCTGTAGGCCAGCAGGCTTTTGACGATTTCCTTGCATCGGTTGACATCTTCGATGACACATTCGATATCCTGCCGCTGCGGACTGGTGGAATCGAGTTGCTCCAGCATCATGCTGGCATACATCAGGATGCCGGTCAGAGGATTGTTGATTTCGTGGGCAACACCCGCTGCCAGCTGCCCAAGGGAGGCCATTTTTTCCGATTGTGCCAGCTGCTTCTGGGTTTCCTGAAGCTGTTTTTCGATTTCCAGCTTCTTTCTCAGGTCGTTGTAGATGGCCATGGTTGCCGACTCGTTATCTTCATCGTCATAGATAATGGCAGCGCTCATTTCCACCGGGATCTCCCGACCAAAGGCATCCAGAATCGTAACCGGCGCGCCGGAGAGCTTCCCCTTCCCCCCCATGCTCTCATCGCGCAGCATGCTCATGATTTCCTTGGCCTTGCCCGGCGGATACAGCTGTTCGGCATTGTAAATCGTCCGTTCAAATACATCTGTCACGCCCAGCAAATCCCTTGCCGCCCGGTTCATCAGCTGAATATTGCCTTTACGATCGGCAGCCACAATGGCGCTGGCGGAGCTGTGCACCACCCGGCTGATCAACTCCTTAATGCCGGACAATTCGATTTCGAGCATCTTGACCTGGGTAACATCACGGATGCTCTCGATGATATAGGCGACTTCCCCATGGTCATCGAGAATGGGCGAAAAGACGCGGTCCTCCCAGCGCCCCTGCTTGCGCCAGGGAAGGGTCTGCCCCTGCCGGGTTTTCAGCAGCCGCATCACGGGGCATTCCTCGGCCTGGCAGGGGGTATCTTTGTTGTAAAAAAAAGTGTAGCATTTCTCCCCCCGGATTTGCTCCGGGCGCTTCCCGAAGAGCTGCAGAAATTTTTGATTGGCACTGACCAGGGTATAATCCGGCTTAATAATCATCGTCGGATACGAAAGGGAATCAAAAACCCGCAGTCGCCAGTTTACTTCCTCGTTGTCAACGGCTTTACTGAAGTCCTTACCAGTGTCATCCATCTCATCGATCCCAAAGGGGAGTGTAAAAGATTTCCGAAAGGGCCTCTGCCCCTCTTGCCCCCATGTCCGGTGGCACAATCAGAGACACAGTGGCCCCCACGCAGCCGGCCATCCAGACAGGTACGCCCGAGCGCGCAAGACAGCGTAAGGCTTTATCCGCTATTCCGTATCGATCGCCGAAGTGGGGACCATGAAAACTTAACATCTCTGCATTTTTGCGGGTTTCCAACCGGGCCAGGGCGGGCGCTTCCGGCATCTGCATCGAGGCCTCCGGAACACCGGTTTTCTGCTTTTTGAGATCCAGTACCAGATCCATCCAGATTCCTTTTTCCGCTGTGACGGCCGCAGATGCATAGACAAAACAAAAGCGGCTGTCCGCCATGTCCATCATCAAACGGCCCCAGGAACCCATTTCAGCCGGACGGAAATATCCGCTGCATATGGTAAGACCGGTTTTCAACTGGATGCCGTAGGTCCTGATCCGGGATTCCTCATACCGGGCGACTGTTTCCGGCGCGATTTTCAGCGATCTGGCAATATCATCATAGTCCTCCCCCGGGCAATACTTCGCCCCTCCTTCCGGCAAATCCACATACCGGCAGATGGCTTCTGCAATCCGCTTCCGACTGCTGAAATCGGCCACGAGCGCCAGCATGGATCCCGAGGTCGCCAGGCAATGCCACCGGGAATCCTCCTGGTCCAGTGCACAAAAAACCGCGCCGATGAGTCCCGGCTGGAACCGGTGGGGAAATGCGGAAACCAGGCCCGCGTCATGAAAGGGCCCTGCCTCCGGGGCCACCAGGCAAGTGATCTGCCATGGTGAACGCAGGAAACCCAGGTGCAAAAATGCAATATTGACTCGCTCGGCGGCCAGTCTCCGATACAAGGAAACAGGCTGTGGACCGGATGAATCCGCAAGCTCCTGATGCAGTCGGAGAAGCCGGCCGCTTACGCGAAGTTCATTGATACGGACGGTAGACATCTTCTGTTATTGATTACATACCCAGGTGATCATCAACGATCTCCATAAGCTGCTCCATATCAATGGGTTTTGGAATGTAATCATCCGCCAGGGTGGTTTTCCCGTCGTGGTGGGTATAGCTGGTGCTTCGCACGGCATCCCCAACGGCGGTAAGCATCACCACGACCACTTTTTTAAACGCATCATCCTTTTTGATCTCATCGCAGACGACCCATCCGTTTTTCCGGGGCATCATGACATCGAGAATCATCAGGTCGGGCGTTTCCGCCTTGACCTTTTCGATCGCTTCTTCGCCGTCATAGGCTTTATTGACCCTGTAATTTTTGGACTCCAGCTTCATAGAGACAGCCTCGACCAGATCCGGATCGTCATCAACAACCATGACCAGTTTCTGTTCACTCATCGGTTCGGCTCCTTGCAGATTAATGGTTTTATGTTTTCTATCCAATTATTGAAACAAGTTGCTCCTATGGTTCCGGACGGGGCAGCAGACCTGACTTTTCCAATATTTCCGGAACCTTTTCCTCCCACTCAATGGCCATGATGTGAAAACCGGATACGCCCTCCACTTCCTTTAACCGTTGAATGGATTCCACGGCGATCCGGATGCCCTCTTCGGGCTGCTGTTCCTTGGGGACCGATTCCATCCGTTTGACAATGGCATCCGGCACGTCCATGCCCGGCACCCGGTTTTTCATGTAGCGCGCCATCCCCGCCGTTTTTATCGGGGTGATGCCGGCCAGGATATACACCTTTTCATGAAGGCCGCGCTGGCGAACTCCTTCCATCCAGGTCTCGAACTTGTCGAGATTATAGATGCACTGGGTCTGGATAAAATCCGCCCCCGCCTTGACTTTTTTTGCCAGCCGCATCACGCGCAGCTCAAAAGGATCGGCAAAGGGGTTGGCGGCTGCCCCCACGAACATCTTCGGCGGATGATCAATGTCCTTTCCCCCCTGGAACTTCCCCTCATTGCGCATCTTGACCACCATTTGGATCAACTGCACGGAATCAATGTCATGGACATTGGCGGCCATGGGATGATCTCCGAATTTGGGATGGTCGCCGGACAGGCACAGCATCGTGTTAATCCCCAGGGAATAAGCGCCGATGATATCCGCCTGCATGGCAAGCCGGTTGCGGTCCCGGGTCACCATCTGCAGCACCGGGTCCAGCCCCATCTGCTTGATGAGAATTCCCGCAGCCCAGCTGGACATTCGCACCATGGCCGTCTGATTGTCGGTCACGTTGATGGCATCCACGCAGCCGCGCAGCATGCCGGCTTTTTCCCTCACTTTCTCAGGCAGGGCACCCCTGGGCGGGCCGCACTCTGAGGTGACCGCCAGCGCGCCCGAAGCCAGCACCTTCTCCAGTCTGCTTTCGGTTTTCATGATGCCAGATCCTCCCTTACGATTTTACGGGGCCCGCCGTCACGGCTGGTCCGCCAGTCCTTGGCTTCGATAACGTCTTCGATCCGCTTTTCCAGGCCCAGGGCCTTTAACCGGTCCCAGATCAACTGCCATGCGCAGTCGACATTGGCGTCGATTTCACACTTGCCTTTTGTGGAACCGCCGCAGGGTCCGTTCAACAGCCGTTTGGAGCACCGGGCAATGGGACAGATGCCGCCGGTGATGCCCAGCACGCAGTCCCCGCATCCCTGGCACCGCTCGGACCATACCCCCTGGCGCTCGGAAGCGCCCATGAAGGTGGTGTTGACCGCTGGAAAAACGGGTTTTTCGCGGAAGCGTGCGGCAATGGTCTGCACGCCGCAGCCGCAGGCCATGGACAAAACCGCATCGGCGCCGTCCATATAATTGACCAGTTCCTCCACATATTCCGGGTCGCACTGGCGTTCCAAGGTCATTTCCCGGATCTCGATGGTTTTCCCCTGCTTCAGAAAATGCATCTGCAGGGCGGAGGACAGAAGCGCCACTTCTTTTCTGCCGCCGGCGGAGCATACGCTCACACATTCATTGCACCCGACCAGAAGGATACGGTCATAGGGGGATACACATGCGATTATCTCTTCCATGGGTTTTCGTACAGCCGTGATCATCTTTTTGTCTCCAGATTGTTTTCAATAATTAACCCGCTGCGCGCCGCGCCTGCTCCTGTATGGCGGATCGGATCGGGTTGGGGCCCAACTCCCGTATTTTTTCGGTAAATTCGCGGGCCGTCTGTGCAAACCGCTCCCCCATACCAGCGGACATGAGGATCATTTCCACCCGACGGCTGTCGAATCCGATCTCCTCCAGCAGCGCCTTCACCCGGCGCACCCGTTGCGCCGCGCGGAGATTGCCGGTTTTGAAATGGCAGTCGCCTTCCAGGCATCCGGCCACATAGACGCCGTCAGCCCCTTTTTCAAGGGCCTTCATGATGTGAATCGCATCGACTTTGCCGGTGCACGGCACACGGATAATTTTGACGTTGGGCGGATACGATATCCGTTTGCTGCCGGCCATGTCCGCAGCCGTATAGGCGCAGTAATGGCAGCAGAATGCGACAATTTCCGGTTCAAAAATATCTGTCATCAGTTCATCCTCTCAAACAGTCCGTCGAGTTTGGCCAGTATCTGGTCGTCTTCATACTGCATGAGCTGTATGGCCCGGGCCGGGCAGTCCGCCGCGCAGATACCGCAGCCGTGGCATTTGGCCGGGTCAATTTCAGAATAGCCTTCCGCATTGATAAACGGCACGTTGTAGGGGCATGCCCGCACGCATATGAGGCATGCCGAGCATTTAGCGCCATCCACTTTTGCAACCGCCGCGCCCAGGTTGATCCACTGTTTTGCCAGCATGGTCAGCGCCCTGCCGGCAGCGGACTGCCCCTGGGTGATGCTTTCGCGAATCGTTTTGGGCGCATGGGCCGTCCCGGCCAGAAAAAAACCGCGCACGGACATGTCCGTGGGACGCAGCTTGACATGGTCTTCCAGGAAATATCCGTCATCCGATCGGGGCAGATGAAACAGCACTGACAGCTCCTCGGTGGTTTCATCATCAGCGATCAAACCGGTACTCAGCACAACGGCATCCGCGGAAATCTCTAGCCGACAGCCCAGGATATCGTCGTATGCGTCTACGACCAGGCCGTTTTCCGTCGCCCGAACATCCGGACGCCGGTCCGGCTCATAGCGGATAAACTGCACCCCCTGTTTTCTGGCTTCCCGGTAATAATCCTCCTGAAAGCCATAGGTACGAATATCCCGGTTCAGAATATAAATCTGCATTTCCGGGTTCAGGGCCTTCATCCGCAGGGCGTTTTTTATGGCACTCTGGCAGCAGATGCGCGAACAGTTTGGATTTCGCGGCTCTCTGGAACCCACGCACTGGATCATGATGACCTGATCCATGCCCCTGACCGATTCCGGATCGTCTTCGATTTTTGCATCCATATCCAACTGGGTAAGCACCCGATCATCTTCTCCCAGCAGATACTGCCCGGGCCGGTGGGCCAGCGCACCTGTCGCAAGTATGGTTACGCCGTGCTCGATCTGCATGTAGTGCATTCGCGGGCCGGTCTGGATGCCGGTGGTAAACCGGCCGGGCATCCCCTTGTGATCCACGATGATCGATTGGAGCAGCACCTGGATTTTCTGATGGGCCTGAACCTTCGCCGTCAAATCGGACATGTACCGGCCCACATCATCCCCTTCCAGGGTGGCGCGCACATTCCGGGCAATGCCCCCAAGACGGGATTCCCGCTCCACCAGGTACACCCGGAGACCCTGGCCGGCCAGAAGCAGCGCAGCGTTCATCCCGGCCACCCCGCCCCCGACCACCAGCACGTTTTTGTTCATTGGGAGGGAATGTTCCACCAGGGGGTGGGCCCGACAAACACCGTAAACCCCCATCTCAAGCATTTTCATTGCCTTATGGGTGGCATCCTCCGGACGGTCCATATGCACCCAGGTATCCTGGTCCCGGATGTTGACGATTTCCACAAGGTATTTGTTCAGACCGCAGCGGCGCAGCATGTCCTGAAATTTGGTTTCATGGGTCCGGGGAGAGCATCCGCCGATCACCACACGGTTCAGCCCATGCTCCAGAATCAGGGCTTCCATTCGGTTCATCGATTCTTTACTGCACCCATACCCCACGGCTTCGGTGTATGCCACGCACGGAAAAGAACGGACCTTCTCCACCAGCCGGGAAACCGTTATCACGCCGCCGATATTTGAACCGCAGTCGCACACAAATACGCCCACACGGGGGGGCATCCCGGACACATCCTGTTCCGGGGGAAAAAATTCTTCCTCTTCGATTTCATTTTCATCCAGGTATATTTGCGCGCCGGCCATGGCCGCAGCCGCACTGGCCTGGATCATGGTTTCCGGAATATCCTTGGGGCTTTCGCTCACACCGCAGACAAAAATGCCGGGCCTGGAAGTGGCCACCGGTGCGAAACCGCTGGTTTGGGCAAAACCGTGTTCATTGAGGTCAATACCCAGTCGATTGGCAAGCGCCACCGAGCTCTCCGGAATCCGAAACCCCGTGGACAAAACCACCATGTCAAAGACCTCGGTTTTGTGCCTTGCATCGTCGTCCGTGGCAAATGTGATGGACAGGTTGCCGGTTTCCGGCTCCTCCACCACCGAGTGGGGGCGGCAGCGGACGATTCTGACCCCGTATTCATCCACGGCACGGGTCAGATAGCGTTCGTAGTCCTTGCCAAACGTCCGCATATCCATGTAGAAGATGCAGGTTTCAATCTCTTCGGCAAAACGCTCCTTGGTGACGACGGCCTCCTTGAGGGCGTACATGCAGCAGACACTGGAGCAGTATGGAACATCGGCACGGTTGATGCCGCGGGACCCAACGCACTGGATCCATCCCACCCGTGCCGGGCGCTTCCCGTCGGAGGGCCGGACCAATTGTCCCAGGGTGGGGCCGGAAGCCGACATGATGCGCTCGTATTCCAGGCCGGTAACCACGTTGGGGTATTTGCCCGCACCGAAATTGTCAAGCACTGCCGGGTCAAACAATTCCGCCCCGGTGGCAAGGACAATGGCGGCTACGTGCAGGGTCTCGGTTTTTTCCCGGTCATCGGGAACTATAGCGCCGACCTTGCAAACCCCCTCTAACGCATCAAAATCCGTAACTTTATTTGCATCCACAGAAAAAGCATGGGGGGTTGCCTGTGGATAGCGCATACATGTGGGCGCCCGGGGATCGAGACCCGGGGTAAACCGTACCCAATCCGGAAATTTTTCCGCACACTCGCCGCAGGCGGTGCATTTGTCCAAATCAATATAGCGGGGCATGGTTTTCACGGTAACATTGAAGTCACCCGCGACCCCTTCAACCTGTTCAACAACGGTCATGGGTTTGAGATCGATGCGAAGCTGTCTGCCGCTTTCGGAAAGATGGGGCGAAACAGTGCACAGATCGCAGTTATTGGTGGGAAATGTCCGGTCCAGGCGGGTCATCAACCCGCCGATGGCATAGGATTTGTCAATCAGCACTACGCTGTGCCTCGATTCGGCCAGGTCCAGGGCGGCCCGGATGCCGCCCACGCCCCCGCCGATCACGAGCACGGTTTGACTGCCTGCTTTTCTGGTGTTCATATCCGTATATTCCTGCATGGGTTCCCCCGGTATCGACTATTTACGAGTCCCTCGTATTTGATTTTCGGGCACCCGGCCGCTTTCAGCAGCCGGACGACCGGAGCAAACATCACATTCCGGCGCTCGACAGGATATCCGGCAACCGGTGCTCCCATCCAAGGGTCGTGATCTTGACGCCCTGAACCATGTTTTTCAGTTCCGCTGCAGCCTCCCCGGCCATGCGGATGCATTCGGCTTCCCGGTCCGGGGCTTTGCGGATGCGGCGGATCATGTCCTCAGAAATACGGGAACCGGGATCATGAATGGATATGTACCGGGCCATCCCCACGTTCTTGAGCAGAAACACGTTGGCCACCAACGGCACACGAAGTGGCTTCAGCGCATCGACGATGCGGCCGTATGCCTCCAGGTCAAATACCGGCGAAGTAACGACATACTGGGCGCCGGCGTCCACTTTCCTGCTTAAAGTTTCCACTTCCTGGGCCAGCTGACTGTCATCGGCCACCGGGGACATAGCGCACCCCACCGTAAGTTCGGGCGCGCCTTTCAGTTCAAAGCCGGCCATATCCACGCCTTCGCACAGGGATCGAATCATTTTCAGGATGTCGATCTCTCCGAGATCATCAACGGTTCCGGCCTCTCGGTGATCCCCGTTGGCCATGGGTTCGGCCGGCACCGCCAGCAAATGCGGAATTCCCAGTACGTACGCCGCCAGAACATCCCCCTGCAGGGCCATTCGGTTCTTGTCCCGGCCATAGATATGCGCAATGGTTTCCAGGCCCTCCCGGCGCAGCAGGGCGCCGCCGCCCAGCGCACTCATTCGCATGACGCCGTTGTCCATATCCGGGATCACCACAGCATCGACCCGGTCTTTCAACCGCCTGGCATTGGTCACGAGTTCCGAGATATCCACACCCTTGGGGGTATTCATCTCGGCAAGCACCACGAACTCGCCAGCTGACAACTTCTTTTTAAAATTCATAATTCAACCTCGTTATATAGGGCAGTTATCATCGGACCCCGTTTGGTTTGACGAAAAATAGACGCCACCGCACTCCGGATTCAATATCTTGATTCAAGATATTGAGGCGACCCCGGCAGAAAAGCACATTCCATGTATGCCATTGCCCGCTATTCCTCCTGGGTAATGCATTCCACGGGGCAGGCGTCGATCGCCTCCTGGATCTCATCTTCCGGACCGCCTTCAGGCTTGATGACATAGGCCTTTTCTTCCTTTTCATCAAAACCAAACACCTCGGGACATATTTCCACGCAGGATTCGCAGCCAACACATTCATCTGCATCAATCACCACTTTTGCCATGGGGCACCCCTTTCCTTTTCATGCACCGACGCCCCGGTTTTTTGCCGGGGCGCCGGTATGATTAGTAATTGTACTGACAATCATGAAGCCATGGTTCGGCGGTCGGCCATATCAATCAAGACCCGCTCCCTTGTCTTGTCAATGCCAAGCGCCTTCCGCTTTTTATCGATATGGGCGATCATTTTACGGGCATGCAGCACAGGGTCGATTTCAAGATCCCACATGCCGCCATACATTTTTTCAAACTCCTCAAACAGGTACTTCTGGAATACGGGCGCCCCGGAAACCGGCAGGGTAACGCCGAATACCGTGTACACGCCCGAAGCCACAAAATAGTGCCCGATGCTGATCGCTTTTTCACTCATCCATTCCGGGGCGCTTCCGGCGGCAGGCAGATCGCTGATATTTTTCCCAAGTCCCCCGGCTTTTACTACTTCCGTGGCCGCCAGAAGGATGCGGCTGTTATCGACGCAGGAGCCCATATGCAAAACCGGGGGAATACCCACGGTTTCACAGACCTCGGCAAGTCCGGGACCGCAGAAGATGCCAGCTGTCTCGGGCGTAAGCAGCCCTTCCATGGCGCAGGCAATTCCATTGCAGCCGGTTGTCAGGACGATGACGTCATTTTTGATCAATTCCTTGACCACGGTGAGGTGCCCCTCGTTGTGCCTTGTCCTGGCGTTGTTGCAGCCGACTACGCCGGCGATGCCGCGGATTCTGCCGTTGATGATATTGTCGTTAAGGGTATAGTAGGACCCCCGAAAGGTGCCTCCCAGATGATACTCGATGGATTCAACGCCGAATCCGGCTATCTGGGTATTTTTATGGCGGGGGATCATGACTTCGGTTTTCCGGTTGGCAAAATTGTCGATCGCTATTTTAACGATCCGTTTGGCATCGTCCATCGCATAGTGCTCGTCAAATTCGATGTGGATGACATTGTCCTGCTCCATTTTCGCAATGGGGTGCGTGGTTATCAGTTTGGTATGAAAGCATTTCGCCACGTTTGCAAGATTTTGCATGATGCACTGGATATCCACTACCATAGCGTCGCATGCACCGGTGATGATTGCCAGTTCCTGCTGCAGAAATGTGCCGCAAAGCGGTACGCCGTGGCGCTGGAGAATCTCGTTGGCCGTGCAGCAGATGCCGGACAGCTGAATGCCTTTCGCACCCTTTGCCCGCGCATATTCCTGTATTTCCGGGGTCATGGTCACCGTGACGATCATTTCCGAGAGAACCGGTTCATGGCCGTGAATCACCAGGTTGACATGGTCTTCCTTCAAAACACCCAGGTTGGCTTCGGACTGGATCGGATAAGGGGTGCCGAAAAGAACATCCTGGAGGTCGGTCGCCATCATGGAGCCTCCCCAGCCGTCCGCCAGTGCCGTACGGGTCCCCTGCTTCATGAGGTTTTTATAATCCTGGTCCACACCGATGTGGGTCCGGTGCATGATTTCAACAATTTCCCGGTCGATGTTGCGCGGAAGAACGCCGTTTTTTTTCCACTTCTCATAAAGGGCTTCCGGGGCGCGCTTCAGATAGAGAAGCTCTCCTTCGGACTTGCCCCACTCGTTGATTGCCTTTTCTGCAACCTCCAGCGCCACTTCATCGATGTCCCTGTCCAGGGTTTCACCGTCTACGTCAACGGTTACGGGCACATCAAAAAAGGGGGCGATTGCCAGCAGTTTCTGAACATCCTTGATTTTATAGGCATCGGTTTCTTTACGCGCCGCGGCCAGAAATACTTCCGCCACGCACCGGCCATGGTCCGAATGGGCGGCTGCGCCACCGGCGATCATCCGTATGAAATTACGGGCCGCAATGGTGTTTGCCGAAGCGCCGCACAGTCCTTTTCGCTCGTCTTCGCCTTCTATGCCAAACTTTGGCAGCGGCAGACGGCATGGGCCCATGCCGCAGTTTTTGCAGCATGTGCCCTGGGAACCGATATTGCAGGGTTTCATGTTTTCCGCCCTGTCGAAAATCGTCTCAATTCCGAGCTCGTGGGCACGGACAATCATTTCACGGGTTGCCTGATCCACGGAGGCCGCCATCGGATCGGCAAGCTTTTGCTCTTTTTGGATTTTTTTTGTCTCTTCTTTCATTTCAAATCCCCCTTGGCGTAAATTTGTTTATGTTTTTGTCTTTCCCAGCCAGCCGCTGCCTGCCTGGAAATTGATTGCAGGGGTTTTTCTTCTGCGGCAACCCGGCATCAGGTACATGGGGTCTGTCAGATTTCCATTCAGAAATGCTTCTATCACTTCCTTCAAAGAACCCCTCGTATAAGCAAAGATTTTAATATTTTTCGAAAGCAATGCTTTTTCCAGAGAAATTGAAATAGCGCCGCATATTAACCATTCGACTCCCAGGTTGGCAACATACCCGGCCCGGAGCAATGGATCACTGTGCCGGAGATCCACTTCAATGCGCCTGATTTCCCGGCCTTTTTCGATTTCAACAAGGAGAATTTCCCGTGACTCGTCAAAAACCGGTGACACGCGACCCTGCCAGTATGGTATGGCGACTTTCATGCGATGGAGATTGCATGAGACATGCCAAGGGTTTCCAGAAAAACACAACCATCTGTTTTATTATCAAAATTACTTATCCACGGAGGCACGGAAAGGCTTTTTAACATGGCAATTTGCAACTTTTCGCGCGTCATACTATTGCAAATTGCAAAAAAGGGGCGTATGGATACAGGAAGCGTTACACTGGATGTGATCATCGTTGCGGCGGTAAACATAACTCCCGCCGGTCAAACAACCCGATAATGACCGACCAATAGGTGCTTCCCATTATGGACCCTGAAAAAATATCCGAATACCATGACACGATCCTTGACTCGATTAATGAGGGCGTTTTTACCGTTGACCTGAACTGGCGGATTACCACATTCAATAATGCGGCGGAGCGAATCACCGGCGTGAAACGGGGGCAGGCCATCGGCGTTGCCTGCAGCGAAGTTTTCAGGGCAAATCTCTGCGAGACGGCATGCGCACTGAAAAGGACGCTGGTATCCGGAAAATCGATATTCAATGCCATGGCCTACTTCATTAACGTGTCCGGAAAACACGTGCCTATCCGTATTTCCACGGCGCTTCTGAAGGACCGGGCCGGCAATATTATCGGCGGCGTGGAAACCTTTCAGGATATCACCATGATCGAGCAGCTACGGAAGGAATTGGAGGGACGCTACACCTTCGAAGACATCATCGGCAGAAGCAGGGCAATGATGGACCTCTTTGAAATTCTTCCCAAAATCGCGGAAAGCGGCAGCACCGTTTTACTGGAAGGCGCCAGCGGAACCGGCAAGGAGCTTTTTGCAAGGGCCATCCACAATTTATCCGCCCGTAAAAAGAAACGCTTTATCCCTTTGAATTGCAGCGCCCTTCCGGACACCCTTCTTGAATCGGAGCTTTTCGGCTATAAGGCCGGGGCCTTTACAGATGCGCGGAAGGACAAGCCCGGCCGCTTTAAACTGGCGGATCACGGGACGCTGTTTCTCGATGAAATCGGCGACATTTCCCCTGCAATGCAGGCCCGCCTGCTGCGCGTTCTGCAGGAGCAGCAGATTGAGCCTTTGGGCTCCGTGACAACCGAAAAGATCGATGTCCGGATTATCGCGGCAACCAACAAGGATCTTTCCAAACTGGTGCGCTCCGGAAAATTCCGGGAAGACCTGTTTTACCGCGTACGGGTCATCCATATCAAGCTGCCCGATTTGAAGAACCGCCGGGAAGACATTCCCCTGCTTGTCACCCACCTGGTGTCAAAACTGAACCGGCTCAAAGGAAGGGATATTGCCGGCGTCTCCGGCTGGGTAATGGCAAGGCTTATGGAATATGAATATCCGGGCAATATACGGGAACTCGAAAATATCATCGAGCATGCGTTTGCGCTGTGTGAAGGGAATCTGATCGATCAGGAGCACCTGCCGCAGGAACATCGTCCGGAAGCGGTTTCCATTGTGAAGGGATCAGACACCGCCACATCCCTGAAAACGATGGAGAGGGCGTTAATCAAGGAGGTGCTGATCCGCAACGGGGGAAGCCGGAAATGTGCGGCCCGGGAGCTGGGTATTGATACGAGCACCCTTTACCGGAAGGTCAAGGCGATGAAAATTACCATACCGCCCAAGGATGGCAGAAGCCGCAAGACATAGTAGTGCAGATTGCATTGTTTGCAAAACGGGCGCGGGAGCAAGCCTGTAATAAAAACCTCCCATAATAAAAACCTCCAATTGACACCTTTATCCGTAAAATGTTAGCATATGCTCATATTATGCGTAAAAAATCATTCGTGGCGGGGAAGCAATAACACCGAAGGAAAAAAATAGGTCAACATAATCGGAGGGAAAGGGAAATCATCATGAATGACCTGATTTATTTTGAAAAGTATTATGATGTTTTCCGGGAAATCAGCAGGATCGTGCATGCAAGCATCGAAGTCGAGGAGGTGCTTGAACTGGTGGTCTGGAAAAGCGCGGAGATGCTGGGTGCGGAAGGCGCGTGTGTACGCATCATCAACATGAAAACGTTGGAATCGGAACACTTTACCGCCTATGGCCTTGACGACGAACACCTTGCAAAAGAGCCTGTTTCCGGGCATGCATTTTTCAAGGAGTTTCACCGCCGCAAAGAGATTTCCATCATAAAGGACATTTCCGCAAGCCCCCATGTTAAAAACGTGAAATACCTGAAGCAAAGGGGAATTCAGACGATCATTGACATCCCCCTGATTCTGAGGGAAGACATCATTGGCATCATCCGCCTCTATTTTAACAAACCAATGGCGCTGTCCAAAAAGGAAATGAATTTTATCGGCGCCGTGTCCGAGACATGTTCCTGCGCAATAGACAAGGCCAGGATTCTGGAGGAGCAGAGAACCCAATATGATCAACTGGCGCTTCAGACGGAAAAACTGTCGGCCCTTGGCCGCATGGCAGCCGGGATCGCCCATGAAATCAACAATCCCCTGGCCGGCATCCTGCTCTTCAGCAGCAACATGCTGAAAAAAACGCCGCAAGAGGGTCCGATCAAAGAAGGCCTTGAGATCATCATCCACGAAACCCAGCGATGCAAAGCCATTATTCAGGACCTTCTGGAATTTTCCCGCGATAAAGATCCCAGAAAAATGCCGGCCAGCGTCAATGAGCTCATTGAAAAGTCTCTCAGCATTCTCAACAACGAGTTCCGACTGCATCATATTGATATAGATAAGGATTTATCCGGAGATCTGCCGGATATACCCATGGATGCCAACCTGATGCAGCAGGTCCTTGTCAACCTGTTGATCAATGCAATCGAAGCGGTTCACGAAAACGGCACGATCCGAATACGGAGCGATATGACGCCGGACCGGAAGCATGAAAAAATAGAGATCACCGATACAGGACGGGGCATCCCGAAAGAGCATCTCGGTAGAATTTTCGACCCCTTCTTTTCTACCAAAAAAAGCGGGACCGGCCTTGGACTGGCGGTAAGCTACGGCATTGTTCAGAAACATAACGGCCATATTCACGTGTCCAGCGAACCGGAAAAGGGGACGCGCTTTACCGTCGAAATCCCATTATCCTGACAAAACAGGATCTAATGAAAATGATGCCTGCAAAAATTCTGATCATTGATGATGAAAGCGTTATCTGCCAGGGATGCCGGCTTGCCCTGTCGCCGCCCGCCTACACCGTAGAATACCGCCTGGACGGCCATGGGGGGCTCGAAGCGCTGCGCAGCGGTGATTTCGACCTGGTCCTTCTGGACATGAAGCTTCCCGACATGGAAGGAATGGAAATCCTGAAAATCATCCGCAGGGAACAACCCGATACATCGGTGATTGTCATGACCGGGTACTTCACCGTCCAGAATGCGGTGGAAGCGATGAAATCAGGGGCTGTTGACTACCTTACGAAACCGTTTACCGACGATTCGATCCTTCTTTCCGTGGAAAGGGCCCTGGAGAAAAGACGGCTCATTGAAGAAAACCGATTTCTTCGCAAGGAACTTTTTGATCGGTACAGTTTTGACCAGATCGTGGGAGAAAGCCCTGCAATTCAGGAAGTTTTCAATAAAATCAAAAAGGTCGCACCCGAGGACACCACCGTTCTTTTGTGCGGAGAAAGCGGTACGGGCAAGGAGCTGTTTGCCAGAGCCATCCATACGCACAGCCGTCGTGCAGCCAGACAGTTCGTAGCCGTGGATTGCAGCACGCTTTCTCCAAGTCTCCTGGAAAGTGAACTTTTCGGCCACGTCAAAGGGGCCTTCACCGGTGCGGCCGAAGACAAAACCGGCATCTTCGAGGCGGCCAATGACGGCACCCTGTTTTTGGACGATATCGCCAACCTCAGCATGGAAATCCAGGCAAAACTCCTGCGCGTTCTGGAGACCTGCGAATACAAGCCCGTCGGGGCAAGCCGCATCAAAAAAACGAACATACGGATTGTTGCCGCTACCAACAGGGATCTGAAAGCCATGACCAAAGAAGGCGCTTTCCGGGAGGACCTCTTTTACCGGATCAATGTGTTTCCCGTTTTTCTCCCGCCGCTGCGGGAACGAAAAGAGGACATCCCCGGCCTCGCCTACCATTTTCTGCGGCACTTTTCCAAAAAAACCGGCAAAAAGCTGGACGGCTTCGCAGACGATGCCATGGAGACCCTGGTCAACTACAGCTGGCCGGGAAACATCCGCCAACTGAAAAATGTGATCGAACGCCTGGTCATCATGGCCGACAATCCCGTTGTGGACAGTCTCGACCTGCTGGAAGCCCGTCCCATGAAATCCACCCTGAAAGAAGATGCCGTCCCGAATACGCTCGATGAACTCAAAGAATGTAAAGAGCAGGTCCTGAAAGAAAACTATCTGCACACGGAAAAGGCATTCCTACTGAAGGCCCTGAAGCAAAGCGAAGGAAACATCTCCCATGCCGCTGAAAAAGTCGGCATGCAGCGATCCAATTTTTCAGCCCTTCTGAAAAAGCACCATCTCACTGGAAACACTTCAAAAGAGTAGCCGCAGCCCTTCCGCAAACGGTTTCCGCGCCTGTCAATTCCCGCTAATGCAACGCCTTGCATCTGTGCCTTGGCGTATAATTCTTTATACGGACATAACCTATTTATTTTAATATAATTATACTTAATATCAACCAGCGTTTCGTATAATGAATTATGCACTTTTCATCCATCCAGGCCTTTCACATCACGGCCCTTTTGCCATTATCGTAAATACAACATGTTGATATAATATTTAAAATAGTAAAACTCCCATTTCCTTCGATAATTTTTTTCTTTTGGAACAGAACTTGCTCACCTCCTGTTGAAAGCAGAAATTTTGATCAGAGATAACGCACGCTTTTCTAATGGGAGGAAACCCATGAGCCGTCACCAGGAAAAAACAGCAGAAAACAAATCAGACCCGATGCACGTCCTTCTGATGGAGGATGACACCAGCGTGGCAAAAGGGCTTCAGATGATCCTCATGGAAGAGGGGTATAGCGTCGATGTGGCAATCACCGGAAAAAACGCCATAGATACTGCCGATCACAAACGGTTTGACCTTCTGGTGGCGGATCTGCGTCTCCCCGACATGGATGGAATGGATGTCGTCAAGCGGGTGAAAACAATGCGCCCCGAAACCGAGGTCATCGTTATCACGGGATATGCAAATGTCCATTCGGCAGTGGATGCAATGAAAACGGGCGCCATTGATTACCTTTCAAAGCCGTTTACCGAAGAAGCGTTTATGGCCAGGGTCGAGGCGGCCATGGGAAGACGAAGGGCAAGCACCGATAATGCCCTGCAAACAAAACCCGAGGAAATGCCGGAAGCGCCTGCCCAAGAGGCCGGGCCAAAAGTGCTCGTGATTGAAGATGAGCCCAGCGTGGCAAAAGGGCTCATGCTGATCCTCAGGGAACAGGGCTTTGAAACCAGAATTGCGGGAAACGGACAGGACGGCATTGACATGACGGCGGATACGGATTTCGACCTTTTGGTGGTCGACCTACGGCTCCCCGACATGGATGGCATGAACGTTATCCGGCATGCAAGAGCGCAGCTTCCCGACACGCCGGTGATCGTCATCACCGGTTATGCCAGTGTGTTGTCCGCAGTGGAAGCCTTGCGAATGGGCGTTGCCGATTTTCTTTCAAAGCCGTTTACCGAAGAGGCCTTCATGACCACGGTCGGAAAGGCCTTGAAAAAACGCCCAAACAGTCAAAATGGAAACGATTTTCTCCGCCAAACAGCGGAAATGGCCGCAACCGTCCGAATCGGTTTCTATATCTGCCACGGTGGGACGGATATTTCGAAAACAATCGATATCGCCGATATCGTCCGGTTTGCCGGACGACAGCCGGGGGTGGCAATTGCCCGCGACCAGCAGTACCTGTGCAGGGATATCGGACTGGCGCGGATCAAAAAAGATATTGAAGAACGGGGTCTGAACCGGGTGGTGGTTGCCGCCTGCGCCCCGGATTCCTATGAAAAAATATTCAAAGATGCCTGCGGGCAGGCGGGGCTCAAACCGGATCACTTCCAGATGGTGCCGGTGCGCGAACAGGTTTCGTGGGTTGCCGGCAACCCGGCAGAGGCCCTGACCAAAACCCGGACGCTTATCGCAGCGGCGATCCACCGGGTAAAATACCACAACATTATACCGCCCCGCCGGGTATCCGTTCACCCGGACGTGCTGATCGTCGGCGGCGGCATCGCCGGGATGCAGGCGGCGCTCGATATCGGAAGATCCGGGAACCGGGTGCACCTGGTGGAAAAATCCGCCACCATCGGAGGGCACATGCTTCAGTTCGACAAGACGTTTCCGACACTTGACTGCGCCGCGTGCATCGGCACTCCTGTCATGGTGGATGTGGCACAGAATCCGAATATTCACCTGATGACATTGTCCGAAGTCGTCGATATAAGTGGACATATTGGCAACTATACCATTACGGTCCGCAAGAACCCGCGTTATGTCGATGAAACACTTTGTACCGGGTGCGGGGAATGCGAAAAGGTCTGCCCTGTCAGCCGTCCGAGCGAGTGGGATGAAGGGCTCAAACAGCGCAAGGCAATATACCGGTCGTTTCCCCAGGCCGTACCCATCGCCTATGCCATTGACAAACGGGGGACAGCACCTTGCAAAGCAACCTGTCCGGCTCATGTCTCCATTCAGGGATATATCGCCCTGATGAACCAGGGCCGGTTTGCAGAAGCATTGGCGCTTTTCCGCCGGGATCATCCCTTTCCCGGTGTATGCGGCCGCGTCTGCCACCATCCCTGCGAAAACGAGTGCACCCGGAAAGACGTTGACGACACCCTGGCCATCCGCGATCTGCACCGTTTCCTGTTCGATTGGGAAAGCAGCCGGAATGAAACGTTTTTGCCGGAAACAGCCGCCGAAAAAAAAGATGAAAAAATCGCCATTATCGGTTCCGGCCCTGCCGGACTTTCTGCCGGATATTTTCTTGCAAAAAAAGGATACCGTCCGACGATATTTGAAAAGCTTCCGGTTGCCGGAGGCTGGATGGCGGTCGGCATTCCCGAATACCGTCTGCCGCGAAGTATTCTTGCACGTGAAATCGATATTATACGGCATCTTGGCGTGGAGATCAAAACCGGCGTGACCTTTGGCAGGGATATCACTTTCAACAGCCTCCAGGCCGAGGGATTTGCAGCTACGTTCATGGGCATCGGACTCCAATCCGGGCGCAGGCTCGGCATCGAAGGGGAAGATGCGCAAGGTGTGGTCCAGGGGCTTGACTTCCTGCGCGATACCGCCCTTGGCAAAGAGGTGCCCATAGGCAGAACAGCGGCCGTCATCGGCGGAGGCAACGTGGCCTTCGACTGTGCACGCACGCTGGTGCGCAAGGGAGTTGAAAAAGTAACCATCATGTACCGTCGCACCCGCAAGGATATGCCCGCCCATGAGGAGGAAATCCTTGAAGCGGAACGCGAAGGGGTGGAATTCATGTTTCTTGCCGCACCCGAACGGATCATCACGGACAGCCGGGGAAAAGCAGCGGGCATCGTTTATATAAAGATGCAGCAGGGGGATCCGGATGACAGCGGCAGGCCGGTCCCCGTGCCGGTGGAAGGCTCGGAAACCGTTCTGGATATCGATACCATTATTCCGGCTGTCGGACAGGACGCAGACACATCCGACATCAAGGGAGAAAATGTTCCCATGACAAGACGGGGCAACCTCGATGCAGACCCCGTAACGCTTCAGACCAATATGAAATGGGTGTTTGCCGGCGGTGATGCCGTGTACGGGGCGAAATCGGTTGCAGATGCGGTTGCATGCGGGAAAGAGGCCGCCGAAAGCATTGACCGGTTTATCAACGGCATGGACCTGTATAAAAGGCGTGAAAACAAGTGGACGTTTGCACGGCCTGAAAAACCCGTTCAATCTCCCAAAGAGAATCCCCGCCATATCCGCCGTGACCGGGTGAAATGCGAAATCCTGCCCCCCGCTGAGAGGGCGGGAAATTTCCGCGAGGTATGCGAAGGGTATACCCGGGAGCCGGCCCTTACGGAGGCTTCCCGCTGCCTGGAATGCGGCGTGTGCTCCGAGTGCTACGAATGCGTCAACGTCTGCGAGCCCAATGCCATCCGTCATGACATGCAGCCCGAATACCTTACCCTTACGGTGGGGAGCGTCATTATGGCCACGGGTTTCGACATTATGGACCCCAAACCGCTCAAAGAGTACGGATACGGAAAATATCCCAACGTGTTTACGAGCCTCGAGTTTGAGCGGCTCAACAATGCCACCGGCCCTACCGGCGGACAGATTCTCATGAAGAACCACAAGGGGGAATTTGAAGGCAAACCGGAAAGCGTCGCCATGATTCACTGCGCAGGAAGCAGGGACGACCGTTACCATGAATACTGCTCCCGGGTGTGCTGCATGTACGCCTTGAAATACGCCCACCTGATAAAGGAAAAGGTGGGACACGATACAAAAGTCTATGATTTTTATATTGATATGCGGTGTTACGGCAAAGGATATGAAGAATTCTACCGCCGGTGCCAGGAAGAAGACACCCTCTTTATCCGCAGTAAGCCCGCCAGCGTTGTTTTTGGAAAAAGCCGACCGGGGGAGGAAGGCAAGCTTGTTGTTATCGGCGAGGACACACTTTTGAACCGGGCGTACCGCATCCCCGTGGATATGGTGATCCTTTGCACGGCAATAGAGCCCCGCGAGGACGCCGGACGCGTGGCGCAGATGTTTGGCATCCGCCGGGGAAAAGACGGCTTTTTCGCGGAAATCCAGAACAAGATCTCCCCCATGAATACCGCGGCGGCGGGAATTTTCCTGGCCGGCACCTGCCAGTCGCCCAAGGATATTGCCGATACCGTTGCACAGGCCTCGGGAGCGGCCGGCCAGTCCCTTGAACTGGCAATGCGGGGAAGCGTGGAGATTCCCTACACCATTGCATGGATCGACCCGCAATCCTGCAACGGCTGCCGCACCTGCATCAACCTTTGTAATTACGAAGCCATTGCATTTGACGAAGTTCTGGGGGTGTCCATGGTGAACCCGTCTGTATGTAAAGGCTGCGGGGACTGTGTGAGCGCATGCCCCAACAGTGCCGCTCATATCTGGCAATTCAAGGAGAACCGCATACTCACCGAATTCGACAATATTTCAGAAGGCCGCCGGGCAGCGGAAGGGTAATCGGCGCTGAAAAGCATGCCAACGTATGATACACAAGGATATACGCCCGTGAATCAACTTCTTGAAACAGCGGGAAACAATTGCACCAGCCATCCCCGGATCCTTCTGATGGAGGATGAATCCGTTCTGGCACAGGGCTTTCAAATGGTCTTAAAAGACGAAGGCTACGGGGTGGATCTGGCGGCCAACGGTCAAAGCGCCCTGGATACGATGCGTCACAAGGGGTATGATCTCCTTGTGGCCGATCTGCACCTGCCGGATATGGACGGGATGGAAGTCATCCGTCGGGTAAAGCAGGAATCCCCCGAGACCCGGGTGATTGTCATTACCGGACACGCAGATATCGATTCCGCGGTGGAAGCCCTGAAAACAGGTGCGGTGGACTACCTGCCGAAACCCTTGACGGAAGAAGCGTTCATCAGTGCCGTTGAAGGGGCATTAAAAGGGGAAGGGGCATTTTCCCTGCAGGAATGCCATATGCCTGTGGCCATGGGGAAGCATAAACTCATCCGGAAAAAAGACGTGATGCGGATACTGGAAATGTTTGGTAACACCGACCCGGACCCCCTGCCCGTCACACGCGCGGATGATGCGTTGATGCCTGCCCGGCAGGAACCGGCCGATTCCGCCCAGCTTCTCCACCAGGACAAAATGATGTCTTTGGGCCGCCTGGCCGCAAGCATCATCCATGAGATCAACAATCCATTGAGCGGAATATTGAACTATCTCCGGCTCATGATCAAAATCATGGGGCGAAATGCACCCCTGACACCGGAGGAAGCAGACAAATTCATGCGGTATCTCACCCTGGTCGAAAACGAGATCAGCCGCTGCTCTTCCATCGTATCAAACCTTCTTGCCTATTCGCGCAAATCAGAGGTCCGCTTTGATGCGGTTGACATCGGCGAACTTCTTGAAAAGTGCATCCTGCTCAGCCGCCACAAACTGGAACTGGGCAATTTCCAGGTGAAAACGAATGTAGATTCAGAACTTCCCCATGTCTGGGGGGATTTTAACCAGATCCAGCAATGCGTCATCAACCTCATCTTCAACGCCATCGACGCCATGGACAAGGGTGGGGTGCTCGCAATCGCCTGCACGCACAATGCCCTTGAAAATAGGGTGGAAATGCGAATCGAAGACAATGGCTGCGGCATCGCCGGGGAAGACCTGGCCAATATTTTCAATCCGTTCTTTACGACCAAAAAGGAAGGCAAGGGGCTCGGCCTGGGCCTTTCAACAGTTTCCCGGATTATCGAAAAGCATCAGGGAACAATCCGCGTCGAGAGCGAACCGGGGAAAGGAACGACATTCATCATTACACTGCCGGTAACAGAAAAGACCCCTTCCAGGAACCATCCTGACAGGCTCTGCGCATAAATCTCTTGACTCACGTGCCGCGGCAATTGCGGGATAACAAAGGGAGCCAGTGCCTTGCCGATTTGACACAAACACCAAGCGGTATCATCTTTTTATATTTATAAGGCATTTCCCGTCCACGGGAGCTCTTGCATGGATGCATCATAAAGTGCAGGAAAACAAGCTATTAAAAACCAACAGACCACTCAGGAGGCCGAAATGGACAAAAAAGATACCAATGATTCCGCAAACCTGCTTGATCGCCGCGGCTTTCTCGCTGCTTCCGCCGGAACCCTTGCCTTTTTGGCGATGGGCCGTTTTCCCGGCGCAGCGCGAACCGTGCATGCAGCCTCATCACCCCACACATTGCCCGCACTGCCCTATGCCGAAAACGCCTTGGAACCGGTCATAACGGCCAACACGCTCGGTTTTCATTACGGGAAACATCACAAGGGATATGTTGACAACCTGAAAAAGCTGGTTGCAGGAACACAATATGCCGACATGTCACTGGAGGAGATCATATCCAAAACAGAGGGGCAGGACAAAAAATCGGCGATTTTTAACAATGCGGCCCAGATCTGGAACCATACGTTCTACTGGAACAGCATGAAACCGGATGGAGGGGGAGAACCGCCCGCTGCATTGAAGCAGAAAATGCAGGCATCCTTTGGAAGTGTGGAGTCCTGTAAAAAGGAACTGTTCGATGCGGCTGTTTCACAATTCGGCAGCGGATGGGCCTGGCTGGTTCAGGACGGGGAAAGCCTCAAGGCAGTAAAGACCGCCAATGCAGATGTTCCATTGACTTCCGGCATGAAACCGCTCATCACCATTGACGTGTGGGAGCATGCCTATTACCTGGATTATCAGAATCGTCGCGGCGATTATGTTACCGCGGTAATCGACAAGTTGATCAACTGGGAATTTGCCCTGCAAAACGCCGCATAACGGGCGGATATAGTACCGATGTCGGCCGGACATTTTTCTCGAAATCCGTAAATATCAACCCCGCGCAAGCAGAAGATAGGGGTTGACAACATCTTGCGAATTCTTTATGTAAGGAAATTTGCAAACAAAGCGAAGCCCGCTTGCATACAAGGCATCCGGATTTTGTTTGAAAAGATGAAATACCCTATGAAACACCATTTGACTGCGGAGAGATGGCCGAGCGGCTGAAGGTGCACGCCTGGAAAGCGTGTGTGTCTTAACGGGCACCGAGGGTTCGAATCCCTCTCTCTCCGCCACGAAATATCCGGCGGCCCGGGGCGCCATGCCCGGTCCGCCTTTTACGAACCCGCCCTTTTTTCCTCATATACAGTCGCACCGGCACCCGTTTTTACCGAACGGCGGATAGGAACCATCAACAGATACACAGGGTGACGGGCCTGGAAAAAACGGCCGTTAAAAGATCGTATCGAGGAAATGCGGAAATGGCATACCTTGTTTTTGCCCGAAAATATCGCCCGCAAACGTTTGAAGATGTCGTTGAACAATCCCATGTGACGCAGACGCTTTCCAACGCGCTGACATCCGGCCGCCTGGCGCACGCGATTCTTCTTTCCGGCCCGCGCGGTACCGGGAAAACCACCATCGCCCGGATACTGGCAAAATGCGTCAACTGCACCGAAGGCCCCACCGCGACACCCTGTAATCAATGCCGCTCGTGCAGGGAGATTACAGCCGGGAATGCCATGGATGTTTTCGAAATTGACGGCGCGTCAAACAACAAGGTCGAAAACGTCCGCGAACTGCGGGAAAACGCAAAATACATGCCCGCACACAGCCCTTACAAGATCTACATCATTGATGAAGTGCACATGCTTTCCGACGCCGCCTTTAACGCGCTTCTAAAGATACTCGAAGAACCGCCGGCCCACGTCCTTTTCTTTTTTGCCACCACCGAGGTGCAGAAAATCCCCATAACGATCCTGTCCCGCTGTCAGCGCCACGATCTCAGGAGAATCGGCATCGATGCGGTTGCGGCGCACATGAAAAAAATATGCACCGGGGAAAATATCGATATCAGCGACGAGGGGCTTGCCCTTATCGCCCGCGAGGCGGACGGAAGCATACGGGACGGCTTGAGTCTCCTTGACCAGATTGTCACCTGCTCTGAGGACACGATCACCGACAAGCAGGTCGTCGATATCCTGGGGGTGATTGACCGGCAGATTCTCTTTGACATATCCGGCGCCCTTTTTTCGGGAGACATGGCCAAAATACTCGATATCTGCGACCTGCTCTACCGGCAGGGGCGGCACCTGATGAAATTTTACTCGGAACTTATCGAACATTTCCGGAACCTCCTGGTGACAAAAATGGAAGCCGCATCTCCTGGTCTTTCTTCCACCGTTTCGGCCATTGCCGCACACGAGCGGAACCTGATGGCACAGCAGGTGGAAAGCATATCGCAGCCGCATCTCTTCCAGGTGTTGAATATCCTTTTTGAAGAAGAATGGCGCATCAAGCAGTCGGCTTCTCCCCGGGCGGCCCTTGAAATGACTTTTTTCAGGCTCATGCAGGTCAAGCCGGCCTTTTCACTTGACACGCTCATCGAAAAACTCGACTGTCTGAAAACAGGCATCCCGCAAGAGAACCATACGCAAATCACCGGATCACAGGAAGCCGGTCCGGATATACCCTCTGAAGACCCACTGCCAGGGCCATCCTCCCATACGCTTGAAAACGGCAACCAGGGCGGGGAAGCGCCGCCCGATGCACCTGTACTGGCTGCGTCCATGCCGGACGACGAACCCCCTTGTGGTGACGCCAAAGAAGATCCCGCCCCGGAACCGCCTATGGATCTTTCACAGATGGATACGGATGACATATGGGAGCGGCTCAGAAATTCAATCTGCCAAAAATCGCCGGTCCTGGGCGCATGCCTGGCGGACGGCACGCTCACATACAATCCGCCGGACCGGCTGGTAATCGAAATCGCTTCGAACCATCCAAACATCAACCTGTTGCACAAGAAAAAAAACATCGCAGGCATTGAAC
>JAABUA010000043.1 GCA_011389515.1 Desulfobacteraceae bacterium | reverse complement strand
CGGAGGCCGACTGGCGAAGCCTCGTAGTTGAACACATAGAGGACGCTCTGCCGGACATCCCAATCGAAACATGCGCTCCTTAGGCAAAAGGTGCTGCAGCATGCTTCCGGGTGCTCCACGCCGGTTGTTTGACACCCTTGTTTTTTTGTGCCATAAGACACGAGGATAAAATATAAAAATTCCAATCAGAATATGGGAAAGAATATATGAGCGATTTCGGAAGATTGCGTAACATATGCAAAAAAACAACCTTTTGTGCGGCTGCAATCATTGCATTGACGCTGTTTTTCATACAGGCTCCAGGTGCGGGAGATGCATCGGAAAATAAAGGTTATATGCCAACCTTTGGCAAGGGGCCGATTGACGTTCGCGTTTACGCAAACTACTTCTGCGGTCCGTGCCGGGAAATGGAGCCGGTTGTAAAGCCGATTCTCCATGAACTCATTGAAAATGGAAAAATTCGCCTGACCTTTATCGATGTTCCCATGCACCAGGCAATGCCCTATATCCGGCATTATCTCTATGCGATGAACGCTAATGGCAGCATTGCCAATGCCTTTACGGTCCGGGGCCTGCTTTTTGACATTGCTTTACAACAGGGCGATGAGGAAAATATCAGGAAAACGTTTGAAGCGGAAAATATCGCTTACGAACCCTATGATCTGACGGAAACATTTGCACAGTTCAACGAATGGCTCCGGTCGGACCGGATTCGATCCACTCCTTCGATGGTGATCTCTGCAGATGATACGACTGAAATGTACAGGGGTATGGGAAATATACTTGAGGCCCTTGAGAAAATAAAGGGCGGCGAAAAGTGATTTCACATCCGCTTCTGTCTTGTCGGTGCTATTACTGTCAAACAGGGGTATAGAGCCATCCAACCGGACATGCGAAACCCGAATCCCCGATACCTGAAAAAAGTACGTGAAACCGGCAATATCATTCTGCCGCTTGCAGCAATTGGCGCTGTTTTCGCCAACAAAGCCTGTGAGACCGACTGCACGCACTTGTATGGAGCCCTTTTCGGCGTGGATCTCAATCTCCTTGGGATTTTTCTGGCCGTTGCGCTGCTGATGCTCAGTCTACCCGTTGGGCATACGTCCTTCCGATCCTTCTGCGACCATGCGAGGGCCAACCTGCTGTGCCTGGCCGTCGGCGGAGGAGCGGTTTTGCTCCACTTCCAGGCGGTAAACCGTATTTTCTGCCTTTTCTGTATCCTATACGGTTTTCTTATGTTTTCATTGTTCCTGCTCAATGCCGGCCGGACGAGCCGCCCGGCCTGTTTTGCCTCGCTTGCCACCGGCCTGCTGGTCTTTGTCTTTTTCTTTGAAGGGTCGGCCGTGCCGGTATTTCAATTCTAGTGCTCATCCGGTTACCAGATCCCCGCAATTTCCAGGAGACTCAATACATACCGGCCGCCGGTAAAGACCAGAAGAAACGCCAGTACCCATTTGATCAGGTTTGCAGGAACAAACTTCTGCGCTCTTGCCCCTGCGTACATGCCGATCATTCCCCCGATACCCATGAGCAGTCCGAGCATGTAGTCGGGGGCAACGGCCAGTTCCGGATAAAAAGGGGCCAAAAACTGATAAAAAAGGACTGCCACGACCGACGTGATCAGCGTGCCCATGAGGCAGGCGCCGGCGATCGTGTATACGGGCAGGTGGAAAACCGCCACAAAGAAGGGGGCAATAATCGCTCCTCCGCCGATGCCGTAAATCCCCCCGATAACCCCGACGATCGCGCTTAAGGCGAAAATGCCCATGGTCGGGGCGCTTATGTTCTCGCCGTAAAAGGTGTAGTCAATCGTTTTCAGGCCGAAATGGTTGAGCTGGATTCTTGGCAGGGGCTCCCGGGTGGCGGCGTCCTGTTTTTTAAAGTTGCGCACCAGTTCCTGAAAGCGTTTTTCCGAGGAATTTTTGTCGGTCCCTGGCGGGGGGCCCTTTATCAGGCTGCGGACCATGACAAAACCCATGTATAAAAGTACGGCGCCGGCAAATACGCGGAAATGGGAAGGGTCTGGAAGGTAGCGGATGCGCCCGAACACACCGATAAAAACACCGGGCACGGTCCCGGCGATAACGACCCAGGTGAGCGGCCATACCATGCGCCCTTCCTTGATGTATCGATAAACCCCGCTGGGAATGGCGACAATGTTAAACAGGTGATTGGTTGCGCTCACGGCAGGTGAGGTAAAACCAAGCACGCTGACCTGGAACGGCAAAAGCAGGTTGGCCCCGGACACGCCGCCCATGCTGCACAGGAAGGCCACAAGAAAGCCGGCGGCAAAAGGTATCCAGGGAGCGACTTCAATTTCTGCGATGGGAAAATACATCATGCCTCCAATGGTGAAAAAGGGATAAGAAATATTGAATAAACGATTTTTTCAAAGGATCAGGGGGCGATTATTCTGCATGAAGCACCACGGAAGAACATGGAAATAGAGCCCACACGGCATCCCCTTTGCGGATTTTCAGGTTTCGGCATTCCATGGTGGAAATCACCGCGCACAACCGTGTTGTTTCTGAAAGCCTGACCACGCATTCCGTGTTTACTTTTCCCCATTTTATATTTTCAATTATCCCTTCAAGCTTGTTTTCGGCACTGCACAAAGGTTCTTGCACGCTGCGCTGGAGCATGATCAACGGTGCCTTGATTTCTGCGGTAATCAGCCGCCCCTTTCTCAGTGCAAGCCTTTGGGTGCTGTCGTTTGTAACCACTGTAGTGATTGAATGGCCGTCCATGGTGGTCAATTTTATATATGTCTGTATGTCCCCTTTGACGATACGTGTGATTTTGCCGAAAAAAGCGTTTCGCGCACTGGATTTGCGCAACGATTCTTTTTCCATGAAACGCTTTGCCGTATGCGCGATGTCCTCTCTGGAAAAGGAAACATAAGACGATGTCAGGTTGGACGTTGAATGCCCCAGAATCATTTGAACCGCGGGCAGCGGCATATTGCTTTGAATCAACTCTACGGCACGGGCCTTGCGGATGGCTTCCGGACCACCCAGGTATTTTACAAAACCGCACTCCATGGCGCGTTCGTAGAATTTGCGACGGACAAAACCGGGGTCTGCATTCAGCATTCTCTTCGAATCCCTGCCAAATGGCATGTCGGATAACTTTTTGCGAATCTCTGTGAACAGGGATTCCGAGATGCTTACCTTCCTGGATTCCAGGTTCGCGTCGGCGGGTTTGCCGTGAAAAACAACCGCATGGTGGATTTCGTCCATATCCTCGTATGGATCCAAGGCCAGCACTTCGTTGAGCTTGGCCGCGGTATAGCGGATGAGCAGAAAAAGAAGCAAAATACGCTGCCGGGAAAAATACACATTGGCACGATGCGAGTCGTTCGCCCATTGACGGAAGGATTGCTCCAAACGGCTCAGTTGCGCCGTATCCAGGCACTCCCCCTCGTCCGTCTCGGACACGATGTTTCCGGTGCCAGGCCCGCTGGGGATGGGTTCCTTTACGTTTTTCTTGGCTTTCGATGCTTTTGTCGATGATTTCATATCATACATCCCGACGACCTGTTATTGCGGCGGAAAAACAAAAATTTCCGTGTTGCAGGAGCAAGTCTGTTTATGAAACACGAATATATTATTTTTCGTGACTATGGTCAAGCGTTTTTTTTTGGATACAACCCATCTCAACATTGTCTTTCAGCCCACTCTTTTTGGATAATCGAAATCGAAATCGAAAGAAAAGAACAGGTCACCTGGACACGGAAAGCTTGGTGGTTGCCGTATTTCAAAAGGAAGATGTCGAGATGTGGTTTAATTGTGTTCTGGGGACGTGAAAAAACCGATTTCGATTTCGAAAAAACGAAATGCAAGCAAGCGGATGGAACATAAATCCGAATTTTGGAGACAGGTTATACGAAGGAAAGGCAGGACGGGTGGGGAAAACCGGACACGAAGGCTATATCCCTATTACCCGTTTCATTTGAATGCCGTCTTCCGGGTTTCCTTTTATGACGGTAAATGATTTCACCCCCGCCGTCTTGTGGCTCAATTTGGGAATGAGGCAGGTATTTTTCATCTGGATCTCCATGAAAAGCTCATCAGGCATCCCGGCTCCTGCATTTTCGCACAACTCCCGGGCCAGATAGAACACATCTTCCAGGTGGTCGATTTTTTCAATGTGATTCACATGGATAAATATTTCCGGGAATTGTTCGTAATACTGCCGTACCCATCTGGTGTTGGAAAACCTTTCCGCGTAAATGTGATGAATTCTCATCTGTCGGGAGATGTCTTCTATTTTTTGGATCGTTTTCCCGAAAATCAGGTCTTTTTCTTCGACCAGGTCCTGTCTGCAGCCCGGAAGGTCATCCCGGAACCCCCGTATGGTTTCAACGGCATCCACGGCAAGCATCGTGTAGTCGCTTTTTCCCGGCAGAAAGGAACGGCTCTCCAATACACCTGCGTCAGGTATGTACAAAGGGAGCAGGTGCACCTTCATGACAAACTCGCCGTTGAAATACACTTTCAAAATCTGATAGTTCTGGTCCAGTATCCATGCGAAGACGGTCCAGAAAATATTTTCAATGTTTCTGTCCGCCTGAAAATTCTTCTTGTCTGAAGTGCAGTCACCGGTATCCTTTCCAAGCATGAAGTACGAGGCGTTCCTTTCGGCATACTCGAATTCGACGCCTTTCCCGGTGATTCCCTTTATATCAATTTTGCCGGTAAAGCCGGTTTCTTCCGGCATCTCAAAAAGCATCCGCGCGATCTCGTCCGCGTAGCAGTACAGGACGTTTTCTTCGGGGGTTACGATGCTTCCCTGGATCAGATCTTCGATTTTTTTTGCAATTTCGATTCCCTTGATGCAGCCGAGCAGATAACGGGCGTCCTTTTTTTTCTTACCGGCAAGGTGCGCCATCTTTTTGGAAAGCATATCTGCCGCTTTTCCCGGAAGATATTTTGCTGCCACGGAATGGAGCACCTCTTTTTTGAGCAGCCCCTTTTCAAGGATTGCCGCCGTTATATCCATTCCCAGCAATTTTCGAAGCACCGCCTTGTTTTCATGAACCAGTTGAATCACCTTCCGGGGATCGTTCAGGTTAATGAACGGGGCGATGTCGATTCCAAATTCCCTGGAATAATCCCGGTGCCACTGCTGAAAATACGTAAAGACATCCCCTTTCAGGTTTTTGTTTCCGCTTTTCAGCGCATCACGTATGAACTTGCCCGCCTTCAGGTTCAACGCTTTTCTTTCATTCCGCCCTTTTTTCGGCGATACGAATCCATACAGACTGGGCAGGAGCCCGTAGCTTTCCCGCGCTTTCCTGAGAGATATCCGTAAGGGGCCTTCCGCTTCTGAAAAACCGATCAGTATGGGGTTATACTCCTGGGTCATGAAAACATACCGGAAAAGTGTCCTTGGGTATTTTTTTGACTGAAACAGAGGCGCGCAGATTCCCTGGGAATATAGCACGGGTTGCTGCGCAACGGGAAGGGTAAAGGTCGACGCAATAAAAAATCTAGTCCAGAACCCGCAGGCTGTCCTGGGGAAGCCGATGGGTCCCTTTTCCTTCCAGGCTGACCTCGACCAGGGATGCGGGATCGTTGATGGACGTGTCCGGATCCACAATAACACCGTGAAGACCGATGAAGGCGTCCATGTAGTCCGCCCAGCTTTCATCCGAAGATTTCTGGAAGACCTCTATGTGCTGACCTTTTCTGAATGTCATGGCCTATTTCTCCATTTTGGGGAAGGTGGTGATTTCCGAGCCCGATACGGCGCTTTGTTTTCGAAGGCAGTTATCGCATATGTCGCGTTTGACGCGTATATCATTGCCCACTGCCTCGACGCGCTTTTGTACATAGTCGAGGTAGCGGCGGGGTCCCATGATTTTGCCGCACTGCCGGCAGTGCACCAGGGGCTGTCGGCTCAAGACCGTGCCGCACAAAGAAAGAATCCGTTCTCCATCCACGTCCTTGATGGTCATTGCGTGATTGGGGCAGTTCATGGCGCACGCGCCGCAGCCGATGCAGCGGTCGGCGATTTTGCGGAAATCCGTTTTCACCGGATGATCGAAATCAAAATACCCCAGATTCAACGCATCGATTCCCATTTTGTCGCGACAGACCGCGATGCACTTGCCGCACCGCAGGCAGATGTCGCATCGAAGGCATCGTCGGGCTTCATTTTGCACCGCAGTTTCATCGATGCCCAGTTCCACCTGCTGAAATGTGGTTTTGCGGCGTTCGGGGCTCAGATGCGGCATTTCAGGCCGTTTCAGCGTCATCTTGGTCGAGGCAGGGATTTCGATGCAGCCCATGCGTTTCCGTCGAACGGGTACCGGCGGCATTTTCGGCTGGGGAATGTGGTTGAAATAGCGATCGATCCCTTCTGCCGCCCGCTTGCCGCCGCCGATGGCTTCTACAACCGTTGCAGGGCCGACCACGGCGTCGCCTGCAGAAAATACACCAGGTTTGGCGGTCTGCATGCTAATGGATTCCACCTCGATGGTATTTCTCCGCGTACGCTTCAAGTCCGGGTAGACTTCGTCGTCGACCCGCTGGCCGATGGCGGTAATCACCATGTCGCAGTCGATGATAAAGTCGCTTCCGGTTACGGGAACCGGTGACAGGCGGGTTCCGCCTTCTCTGGCCACCAATTCGGCATGAAGGCAGTGAAAGCCGGTAATTTTCCCGTCTTCACCCAGGATGGCTTTGGGTATCGTTAAAAATTCGAACCGGACGCCTTCTTCCTCCGCCTGTTCGACTTCCTCGATATCCGCCGGCATCTCGTCCCGGGATCGGCGATACGCCACTGTAACGGTTTCACACCCGAGCCGGACGCAGGAGCGCGCCGCATCGATGGCCACGTTGCCGCCGCCGACCACCACCACGCGCTTGCCGGGGCGTCTTCGAATGCCGAGGGCCATGTCGCGGAGAAAGTGAATGGCCTTAATGTTGGCGAACTCTTTTTCGCCGGGGATGTTTAAATCCCAGCACCGCTGGGCGCCGATAGCGATAAAGAATGCCTCGAACCCTTCCTTGTCCCGGAGTTCTTCAAGGGTGACCCCGACGCCGAAAACCGTATTGAAGCGGAATGTGACGCCCAGATCCTCCAGCATGGCGACTTCTCGGTCGATAACCTCGCGCGGGAGACGGTAGCGGGGTATGCCGGTCAGCATCATACCGCCTGCGGTCGGCATGGCTTCGATAATTGTAACGTCATATCCCTTGAGCGCCAGGTAGTAGGCGCAGGTCATGCCGCCCGGACCGGCGCCGACGATGCAGACCTTCCGGCCGTTGGGGGCGGCCTGGGGTGGATTGGCGTATCTGCCTTCTGAAAAGGCCCGCTCCGCGGCAAAGGCTTTCATGGACTTGATGGAAACGGGCGTGTCGATCCGGCCGCGCACGCACATGTATTCGCAGGGGCGCGTGCAAACCAGGCCGCAAACCCATGGAAAAGGATTGTCCTTGCGGATAATTTCGATGGCTTCATCGTAACGCCCCAGCCCGATAAGGGTGACGTATGCGGGAACGTCGATGCCGGCAGGGCATGCAGTCTGGCAGGGAGCGGGCGCCAGTCGGGTACATGCGCCGGTAGCGCAATTGTGCGTGACAACGTGGCTTTCAAACACCTCCCGGTTGTCGTTCAGTTCGGCCTGAACCTGGATGCCCAGGTTTCTCGCCGCTTCCACGTTGGGATCAAGGGCGAGTTCCGCAACCAGTCCTTCGATGGCCTCGAGGTGGTCGTCTCCGGCCCTCCCCCAGGCGACATCGTTGATCAATTCCCTTATTTCATCGGCGATCCGCCGGCTTTTGGGATGGGACAGGGCGCCTTCGGCAATTTCCCGGTCAATCCGCAGCAGGGTGTCATTGACCGGGCATGGGGGGGCCGTGCTGAGCTGATCGATATTGTTCGGCGCTGATGGTTCTGTCATATTTGCTGGTCCGTTGGATTTTGATTATTGCCTTGTATATGGAACGTTTAACTTAGCCATCTGTTACGTATCTTGTGACTTTTTGGGGTTCATCTTGATTGATACATTACCGGAAAAAATGTTATCCTTTGAATCGTTTCAAACGTGCATTTCATCGCTTTGGGCGACTTTTTCCGCATGCCGTTTGCGAAGGATGTCGGGCAGTTTTTCTCCGGGCCCGAAATGCAGGCATCCCGTTGTGCAGATGGTTACGCAGGCGGGCTTGAGCCCCGCATCCACACGGTCCTTGCAGTAATCGCACTTGACGACTTTTTTGGCGTCCGGGTTCCACTGGGGCGCACCCCATGGGCAGGAACGGATGCAGGCCTTGCACCCCACGCACAGTTCACTGTCGATAAAGACAATGCCGTCTTCGGGCCGCTTCTGCATGGCCCCCGTGGGGCATGATGCAACGCACCACGGTGTTTCGCAATGAAAGCAGGACATGAATACATAGGTCGCCTTGACCTTGTTGCCGATAAATTTCGGCCCGACGGGCACGACCTGACAGAGCTTGGGCCCGATGGGCAGATTTTTTGCGGTTTTGCATTGTATTTCGCAGGCATGGCAACTGATGCAGTTTTTGGTGTCCTGGAACAGGTAATATTTGCTCATATCGTAGAGGCCTTTTTTTCTGACAGATTAAATGACTTTTTACGAGTGCATTGAAAATGGTCTTGTTTGTTTTGCAATGCGTTTGTCATCGATGCGCATCCAGAAAGGACATCCCCTTGCTGGTTCGCCGGACTTTTTCAATTTTGACAAACGTTTCATGCAGCCCCGGGCTTCCGCCGACCGGATCGGTGACGTTTTTAATGAGGTCCGCATCGGATACGCCCCGGTTATAGGAACGGCTTGCCCGAACGACCCGGTGCCCGAAACCGTGAACCATGAAAGCCGCTTCCCGGTGGATCAGATCGCTCACGTATGCGTTCAGCTCTCCTTCCCCCTGGTCCGAAAAGATCCGCACCCGGTCACCGTCCGAAATGTCTAAGGCGGCGGCCCGGTCCTTGTGAATCCATACAACGTTTTCGGGAAAAATTTCACTCAGGTATGCGTTGTTCTGGGTGGATACATGGGTATGGGTTGCAACGCGCCCCGTGATCAGCCGAAATGCATTCTTGCCCGGTACTTCCGGCAGGGGTTCGTATTCCGGGAAGGAAGAAAATCCGGCATCCTCAATGAGGCTGGATTTGAATTCAATTTTACCGGACGGCGTTTTGATCTTGAGTCCGCTTTCCCGGTCCCATCGGATGGGGTTTTTGCTGAAGCTCACAAATCCTTTTTCCGCAAAATCCGTACGGGTGAAGCCGGAGCCTTCCAGCTGCCAGTCCACGAGCTCTTCAACCGAGTTATATGGGAAAAATTCGCCGATTCCCATCCGTTCTGCCAGTTTTTTGAGGATCATGGGTGCTTCCATGGTGTCATAGCGCGGCGGGACGGCCTGCTGGCGCAGAAATAGCAGCGGCTTCATGCCGTTTGCCGCCTGAACGCAGTCGGTACGCTCCAGGTAGATCGATTCCGGCAAAATTACGTCCGACATGCCGGCGATCTCACTGAAGTTGATGTCGATGGACACGATAAGATCCAGTTTTTCCAGCGCTTTTCGGGTTGTGTTGGCATCCGGCATTGATGCGATGGGATCAATCCGATTGGCAATAAGGGCTTTAATAGGATAAGGATCTGCATTCAATATGGCATGGGGAAGCATCTGCGGCAGTCCATGGGCCGGGTCCGCCAGTGGATATGCCGCCTCTCCGCATTTGTCGAACCGGGAGGCAGTCGGTTTGGGTATGGACTGCTCCGTGAGTTTGCGAATGCCGTTTTTGCCGACTTCTCCCGGCCCTTTTTTGAAAAAGAGTCCGCCGGGGGCTTCCAGGTTCCCCATCAGCGCATTGAGCATCAAAAGGGAGCGTCGCAGGTAGATCTCATTTTTATGGTGAGCCGCCCGGTAGCCGTGGTGAAACAAAACGTTCGGCTTGCATTTGGCGGCCTCGCGGGCCAGGGATTTGATCCGTTCCGCCGCAATGCCGGTTTCTTTTGCGGCCCATTCCGGCGTATACGAAGCGGTAAATTTCCGCAGGTCTTCAAGGCCTGTAATCCATTTATCCGCGAAATCACGGTCATAGAGCCCTTCCTCGAGGCTGACGTGAATCAGCGCATAATTGAGCGCCAGGTCCGTGCCGGGGCGGATCATCCAGTAATCGTGCGCCTTGGTCGCCGTGACACTGACGCGCGGATCGATGTAGGTCAGCTTTGCGCCGCTTTCAATGGCGGACAAAAGTGCGCGCACCGGTTTCACCTCGATGGCTTCAAGCAGGTTGCGGCCATATAAAATGATATGCTTGGCGTTTTTAATGTCGGCACCCATCTGCGCATCCGTGTATCCGAACATGGAGCGAAACGCCGTATTTGCAGAGCCCTTGCACAGGGCGTCATGGGTGAAATGGTTGGGAGAACCGAGCGCCTTCATGAAGGTTTTGCTCACGTGGGTTCCCAGGTTGGTGCGCTCCCCGAAAACGATGCTTTCCGGACCGTCGCTGTTGCGAATGGCGTTGAGTTTTTCCGCCACATAATGGAGGGCCTCGTCCCAGCTGACTTTCCGCCATTTGCCGGAACCCCGCTCACCTTCTCGGATCAGGGGGGTTTGAACCCGCTGGGTATCGTTTAAAAGCGAAATGCCCGCGGCTCCCCTCGGGCAAAGGCTTTTTCCAAGCCCGTCCACATTGTCATTTCCTTCAATCCACTTCACCTGCCCGTTTTTTACCAGTACCCGGATCGGGCACCGGATGGAGCACATAAAACATAGGCTGTATACTGATGTCTCTTCCATAAATACCGTTATCCGTTTTTGAATGTTGTAATGGTTTTTTGCCTGGTAATGGGTGAATTCCTCCGCCCCGCTATTGCTGTATTGCCGGATATTGCAAGCCGGTTGCAGTATATATTGCAAAATGTATACCAGTAAAAACTGCAACATGGGACGAAAACCGGGAGTCCCTTGCAGAATCGGTGAACATCAGAAATTACGGCAGGAAAGCCGCCAAAAAGCAATGCTTTGAAAATTCAACATACCGCTTTTATCGGATCGGTGCAAGCGGATTGACCCGCTTATCGGCGAGGCCGATGCTGCATTTCCTCCTTGCAGGGACTCAATTTTTGACCCATGGTGCCGGATTTGGCGAATAATTGCCCTCTGATTCGCCGCGGCGGCATAGTGCAGTAATTTATTTGCATTGATATAAAAAATATGCAAAATTGTAACATTTCGAAATATTGTTTATATTGTTTCCAGCAACAAGTTGGTGCATCATTTTATTTGCACTTTGTTCTGCAGTCATTTTTTGTGGCGGCATGCGCGGGCGAGGGTAAAAGCGGACAGTCGCCGTGTAATGCACGCAGCAGTGCAGCGGTTGCATGTAAGCTTCCGCATGCCGCATGCCCGGATAAAGACATCGCAAGAAAGTGGCATAACAGTTGCAATATTTGTTTCCGTTAATGGTTTTTGAAACAGGGGCGGTGCACGGGCCTGCCTTGTTTTGCTTTTGGGAAATATCTATTTATTTTATTTATTCAACGGAAAACAAAAAGGAGGAGATGTATGCACAAAAAAATAATCATGGCCTGTCTTGCAGCACTGGTCCTGTTTTTGGCCATGCAAGGCACTGTCTTTGCGGAAGTCGATGCTGACAGGGCGACGCATTCCCTGGAACAAGCCATTAATGCGGCCCATGACCAGGGAATCCTGAACAGGGATGATCCCGTAGGCTACCTGGGCATTCCCGGTGCGCCGCAGATCAATCTGCTGCTTGCGTTTTTCTGGGCCTGCGTCGTAGGATGGGTGTTTTCCACCGTGGGCGCTTTTGGCGGGATTTTGGCCGGTGTCGGACATATCACCATATACGGTCTTGGTGATTATGCCGACAGTTTCAAGGGGAAGTCGGTTGAGCTCAACAAAGCGGTAACCGATACCATACGCGTGAGCAACCAGTTCCTTGTGGGGTTCAGCGCCCTGGTTTCTACAATCAACTACTGGAAACTGGGTCGATTGGTAGCCCCAGTGGGCATCGCCCTTGCAGCGGGCTCCATCCTGGGCAGTTATCTTGTCCCCACCTTGACGGCCGGTCGCATTTCGTTCACTGATTATGTAGGGTTTTTCGGTATATTCGTTCTTGTTTTGGGTTGCTATATGCTCTACCAGACCACGCCCAGGGGGCAAAAGAGCAGAAAAAAAGCCAAGGCAGCCGCCGATGCCTTTGAATCGACCATGAAGCGCAAGCGGAGCGGAGAAGCGGTTGAGACCAGCGAACTAGGCGTCAAGGTCACTTCCTTGACCCCAAAGAAAATGAGTTTTACCTTTTACGGGGTGGAATTCTCTTTCAACCCGCTGTTTCCGATATTGGGCGGTTTTGTGATCGCATCCATTGCATCCTTTTTGGGTGTCGGCGGCGGATTTATGCTGGTCCCCTTTATCACCGCGATAGCCGGTCTTCCCATGTATCTTGCTGCAGGGACCTCGGCCCTGGCCGTCCTGGTCGGCATGATTACGTCGATTCTGAGCTACCTGGCTGCAGGCGTCCTGGTGCACTGGCCGCTGATCGGGACTCAGCTGGTGGGCATTTTTGTCGGATCTATGGTGGGTCCGCGTACCTCCCAGTACATCCCGGATAAAGTGCTTACCAGGATCTTTATTATCCTGGCATTTTACGTTGGCTTTAATTACATGGCCCGCGGATTTCTGGGTAAAGACATCATCGGGCTCATTACGGGCGGATAGGTAATATGTCCGCTTTGCACAAGAAACGGCATTATGATTGCCTTATATAGGAAGCGTTGGGGCGGCTTTACCCTTTTTAAAGCCGCCCTGATGCCCTATAAGGGCTTTTCTAAGGGCTTTTCGCAATCGAGTAAAAAACACTGGAAACATTTATGCGCTGGTGGGATCAAATATACCCATGGCTGGACCTGGTGCTTATCACCCCGTACCGATTATTTGGCAATCCCGTAGCCGGGTTTTATTTCGGCACCTTTGTCCTTTGCATGTGGTGTATTTTTTTGGGGGAGATCACCTTCAGAGCGGCCTCCGGATTCAACAGGGAGTATCTTCAAGGGCTGCGGCGGGCCATGACCCGAATGCACAACCTGTCGATCAAGGCCCTCATGCTCAAGGACAAGGAAAATTACCAGGCATGCAACAAGGAAGCCAACGAGGCCTTTGGTAAATATTTCTTCAACATGATTACATTAGGGGCGGCAGTCCTGTGGCCCATACCCTTTGCACTTGCCTGGATGAACACCCGGTTCGGCAATATCGAGCTGGATATCTTGTTTCCCATGCCCTTGCTGGGGGACAGCGTCACCTTCTCCGCGGTAATGATCCCCATGTACATCCTGTGCCGTATCCTGTGGGCCAAATTGAAGCGCCGGTTTTCCGGTTTTCTGTTCCCGCCGGATGCTTCAACGGGTGATCCGGAAGATGAGGAAATGATCAGCATGCGGGAAGTGGACAGGCAAGGCGGCGTGCCTGAGCGGTTCTGGAGGAGCAATCAACCCGGTGAGTGAATAAGAACAACATGACCTTGCGCGCCAATATTGGTTTCATTTCTCTGGCAGGAGCCCTTCTTCTGCTTCTGGCCATACCGCATCCGGCAATGGCGATTCAGCCCCACGGCGACCCGGAAGGAATCGTCGTGCACCAGTTTTCCCATATTTTTTTTATTTTTTCCATGGCCATACTGATGTATTGGCTCCGCAGCCGGCAATTGTCATTACAGCCGGGGTGGCGAGAGATTAAATACGCAGCCCTGTTTCTGTCCCTATGGTCCGTCATGGCTTTTATTGCGCACATGCTGGACGAACAGCTGGGATGGATTGTTACCCGCAGGATAGATACATGGACAATGCAGGTTGATTCCACACGCGGTGGGGCGGGGCTGGAATGGGTGTATTATATTGCCAAGCTCGATCACCTGCTGTGCGTGCCCGGATTGTTTTTTCTGTATCGCGGTCTGACAGTTCTTTCCTCGCAAAAAGACGCGGTCAGGGACATGGACCGGGAGGTTCCCTGATGACCGTTACCTGGGTCCCCGTCATTTCCGTGGATGTCATGGGCGCAGTGCTCATGATCGTTTTTTCCGTATTGAGCGTCCGCCATGCCTGGCGTTTGAACCGGAAGGATCCGGACAACCTGGTATGGACGTATCTGCTGTGGGTCGCGTTCTGCCTTGCAGGATTTGCCATCAGCCGGTCTGCCGGGCATATTCTCAAACAGGTGATTCTCGTGTCCGGTCTTGATCCCGTGTGGGAGAATGTCCGGCCCGTCAGCGGAAGTCTCAATACCATGCTGCTCATTGTGGTTTCGTCGGTGACCCTTTTTTTTAACCGGGCATGGCACATCTACCGGGAGATTTTTACGGAACGAAAAGCCCTGCAGGAGACGCAGGCGGAATTGATATCCCTTAACCAGACGCTTGAAAACCGGGTGGAGGAAAGAAGCGAAGCGCTCCTGAAGCACGAAAAACAAATGGCCCAAACCGATCGTCTTGCTTCCATCGGCCAATTGTCATCCGGAATTGCCCATGAGATCAACAATCCTCTTGGCGTTATTCAGGGGTACACCCAACTGCTTTTGCGCGGGGAAAAACCCGAGTCGCAGAAACACCAGGATCTCCAGGTGATATTGAAACACGCCCGCTCCTGCAAAGCCATCGTGGAAGATCTGCTCAATTTCGCCAGGCGTTCGGCGCCGGAAAAAGCGGAAGTCAATATTCACGATGTCATCAAGGACGTGCTGGTTTTTATTCAGCGCCGTGCCAAAATGGAAAAGGTGCAGATCGAGACCCACTTTGACGATCGTGTAATCCCCATGTCCATGGATGAAAAAAAGATCAAGCAGGTGCTCGTCAATTTGCTGATGAATGCCCGGCATGCAGTGGGTGAAGACGGGCGTATCGTTATTTCGACCCGATATGATGTTGAGGCGCGTCGGTTGCGGGTTACTGTTGCGGACAACGGGTATGGCATCGACGAAAAAAATCTTGACAGGATATTTGATCCGTTTTTCACGACCAAACCGACCGGCGAAGGCACGGGGCTTGGACTGGCCGTCAGTTACGGGATAATCAAGAATCATGGCGGTGAAATCCAGGTTTCGAGTGACCCCGGCAAAGGCTCGGTCTTTACCCTGATACTGCCGGTTACGGCGGCGAAGGATTTATAGAAAGTATCCAATGGTAAAATTTTCAATACTTGTGGTGGATGATGAACCCGATCTGCTGGGGCTTCTCAAGCGCAGCCTCGAACCGGACCTGGATTCTTTCGTTACAGCGGCTGCTTCCGGAAAAGAGGCGCTGACGCTGTTTTCTGAAAACAGTTTCGACCTGGTCCTTCTTGACATGAAAATGCCGGAAATGGACGGTATGGAATTGCTTGAGCTGATTCGCAGAACCAGACCGGACCAGACGGTGGTCATGATGACCGCCTATGGCGATATTGATACGGCGGTCAGTGCCATGCAGAACGGGGCTTATGACTTCATCACGAAGCCTTTTGACCATGATGCGCTCCTGCTGCGGCTGGGAAAAGCGCTGGAGCGAAGCACCCTCATCCGGGAGAACGTAAGGCTGCGATCGGGCGTTCGCACCCCCCATGAGTTTTGCGGGCTCGTGGGGAAAAGCCCGGCCATGCGGCAGGTGTTCGATGCCGTAAAGATGGTGGCTGCAACGGATCTTACCGTGCTGATTACCGGCGAGTCCGGTACGGGGAAGGACCTGACAGCCAGGGCTGTCCATGCATTGAGCAGCCGCAAAAATAAGCGTTTCGTTGCCATAAACTGCCCCACGGTGCCGGAGCAGATTTTGGAAAGCGAGTTGTTCGGCTACAAAAAAGGGGCCTTTACCCATGCCACGAGAGACCGTACAGGGTTGTTTCAGGAAGCCCATGAAGGGTCGATTTTTTTGGATGAAATCGGTGATGTGAGCCCGGCAATCCAGGCAAAGCTGCTGCGGGTGATACAGGAAAAGGAGATAAAGCCGCTTGGGGATACCCGTACGGTAAAGGTTGACGTCAGAATCATTGCTTCCACCAACCGGAACCTGGAGGAAAGAATACGGCAAGGGGCTTTCCGGGAGGATTTTTACTACCGCCTGAACGTGCTCCCTATAGAGCTCCCTCCGCTGCGGGAGCGCCCAGAGGATATTCCCTTGATCGCCAGCTATCTTCTGGAAAAGCATTGTACCAAGCTGAATCGGCCCGGAAAGACCCTTTCCCCGGAGCTATTGGAAAATATCAGCCGGTACCAGTGGAAAGGAAACGTCCGGGAGCTGGAAAACGCCATTGTGCAGGGAATCCTTTTTTCAAAAGAGGACGCAATCGGTCTGTCGGATATCACCACCGGCGGTGTCAACTTTTGTGCTCCCGACTGCAAATCCTTTGATGAAATATTCGTACACCTGCCTTACAGGGAGGCCAAAGAGTCGGTTCTACAGCATTTTAATGCCGGTTATATCGGCCGCATCCTCGCTGAAACCGGAGGCAACGTTACCCGTGCGGCCGAAAGATGCGGGCTTGAACGCCAAAGCCTCCAGCAGGTCATGCGCCGCTACAATATCATTGCCGATGACTACCGCAAGTAGTTTTTCCCGAAAGAAAATCCCTGCCGAAAGATTCATTTCTTTTTTCATTGTAAAAACGTCTGCAGCGATGAAATGAAGCCGGTGCGCGGCAACAATAGGAGGAAATTTTATCTGTTGAAATACAGGTGCTTATCGAAAAACTATTTTAGCTTTTTCTTTTCATGGAAGTGTATTATGGTGTCCCATATTTTCCCGCCGGTGCTGTTTCCCGGATAGCCGTTCGGTAATGCCGGGGCGGTAAGGGTTTTTGTCTTCATCTGCAAAAGGAATCGTCAATGGATCCATCCGGGGGTGATCATCACCTGGAAGAAAAGGAACAGGAAAAGCAATCCATTCGCAAGCGCCGTCTGGGAATGTCGTTTTTTACGTATTTCGTTCCTTTTGCCCTGGTCGTAATCTTTTACATCCAGGGCATGATTTATCTGAACGTGGTTGTCCATTTCGCCGTTTATGCCCTTTTGATCAACTGCATCTTCCTGTTTTTATTCCATACCAATCGTAATTTGAAATTTTCCGAGCCGAGCCTTACTGCTCCGCAAATGACGGCATCGATCATTCCTGTGTTATATGTGATGTACTTTCTGGATGACGGCCAGGCGCGGGCAATTTTTATGCTCATTATTGCCATTCCGCTGATGTACGGAACCCTGGCCCTTACCATCCGGCAATTTATCAAGGCAGGATTCTGGTTTCTTTTTCTCTATTGCACAATGGTTGCAATCCTCTGGCGCAACAGGCCGGAAGCGCTGACCGTCCCGCTGGAGTTTGTCCAGCTGATGGCCTATATCCTGGTCATCGCGGCATCGTCGATCATCGGCGGGTTCATCTATAACCTGCGGTTGAAGCTGAGAGAGCGCAACAGGGAGTTAAAGGAAGCCATTGCGCGGATAGAAGCTCTGGTAAACGTGGATTCCCTGACCGGTATCTGCAACCGGCGCAGTCTTTTTGAGGTGCTCTCCCAGGAAGTCAACAGGTACAGTCGCGCACATGGTCCTTTCAGCGTCTGCATCATGGATATCGATCATTTCAAGCAGGTCAACGATGTGTACGGGCATCTGGCCGGAGATCAGATTCTGCGGGAAATAGCCCGCAAAATTTCAGACGACCTGAGAAGCATTGACTGTTTCGGCCGCTATGGCGGTGAAGAATTCCTGCTGGTGCTGCCGCATACCCCCCTTGAAGGCGCCCGGATAAAAGCGGAAAGGGTCCGGAATCAGGTGGAAGCGCTCCGGTTTCCGGATATTTCAGAAAAACTGCGGATAACGATCTCTATCGGCGTTGCCGAATACCGGCAGCAGGAAGATATTGATGAGACCCTTTCCAGGGCGGACGAACGTCTTTATTCAGCCAAAAGAACGGGGCGAAACCGTGTTGTTTCAGAAACCAAGGAGCAGCAATGATGCGGTTGCGCCCGAAAGTGATCATGCAGGGCGACATGACTGACAAGCACACGGAGCCAAAGGAGCGGAAAAAACAGGCCTTGCGCAAGCGCCGCCTCGGAATGGCGTTTCTGACGTATATGGTCCCTTTTTCTCTGGTCGTGCTCTTCTGGGCCCAGGGCATGATTCCGTTCAAACTGGTTATTTATTATGCAGTTTATGCTTTTTTGGTTAATTTTGTCTTCCTGCTTGCATTCGTTTTCCGCGTCAACCTGAAATTGTTCGAGCCGAGCCTTGCTGCACCGCAGATGACCGCATCGATTATTCCTGCGCTCTTTGTGATGTATTTTCTCGATGACGGACAGGCGCGTGCAATTTTTTTGCTTATTCTGGCGATCCCGCTTATTTTCGGCATACTGGCGCTCAATACCAGACAGTTCATCAAGGTGGGCGGTCTGTTTTTGCTTTTGTATTCCGCCATGGTTTTCAGCCTCTGGTGGAGAAAACCGTTGGTGTTGGTCGGTCCGCTGGAGTTTATACAGATCATCTCTTTTGCCCTGGCCATCGTGTCGTCATCGGTAATCGGCGGTTTTATCTATGGGCTGAGAACAAAAATCAGAAAGAGGAACAGGGAGCTCGGTGATGCCGTTCGGACAATAGAAGCGCTGGTAAACGTGGACTCCCTGACCGGTGTTTATAACCGTCGTTACCTGTTTGGCATGCTCTCGCAGGAAGTCCAGCGGTACAGGCGCACCAAAGCCCCATTCAGCGTTTGCATAATGGATATCGATCATTTCAAGCAGGTAAACGATGTTTATGGTCACCAGGCCGGGGACGAGATTCTGCGGGAGGTGGCATGCAGTGTATCTGAAGGGTTGAGGAGCACCGATTTTTTCGGTCGCTACGGCGGCGAAGAATTCCTGATGATCCTGCTGCAGACACCTCTTGAAGGGGCCTTGGTAAAGGCCGAAAAGGTCCGGAAGGAGGTCCGGTCTCTTCGTTTTCCGAATGTTTCAAAGACGCTGCAGGTTACCATATCGATCGGCGTAGCAGAGTACCGCCAGGAGGAGGATATCGACGAAACACTTTCCAGGGCGGATAAGTGCCTGTACAGCGCCAAAAGGACGGGGCGAAACCGCGTGTCTGCGGAGGTGAGGGAATGACCGTCATGACCGGAAGATAACATCCTCCAGGGTTTCTGCCTGTTTTTACATTTCTTGTTTTTATTTGACAAAGGGCACTGATTTCCGGTATGTTAATAAAGTTTTACTCAATATCAATTTTGACGACTCCGTAAAAAGTCCAATATCTGCGTTACGCGCGATCCCTCAGAATTTCACGTACGCTAAGTACACTGCATTCTTCGGGATCGCGCAAGCCTTGATCTTGGACTTTTGCGAAGTCGTCTGATTGAGACTTTTACGAGTCCATCAATTTTGATATACACGTAAAATTTTACAACAAGCTATCTCAAAAAAAGATTATTTTGAGATAGCTTGAAGACAAGTTGATGTTTTGATGAACCTTACAGGGAGATGTAAACTGCTTTATGGAGAATACGGAAATGGATGACGAAGGTGGTAGTCCTCACTTATCGATGTCTGTAATTTTCAGTAAAAAGTATTTTCATGTAAACCCGCCTTTGACGACAAGCGGAAGAAACGCGGTGTGTTGGTTACGTAAGATCAATACGCACTGATTTCATGCCGGAAGGCCATGGCCTCCGGTCCGCCTGTTTTACTGAGGCGGACCATGTGAAAGGAGGCAGGCCGTGAACGAACCCCTCAAGTTCCCAACCAGTCCTTTTGCGCCCGAGTCGGGCGAATATTTCGATGATCAGGCTCTTCGGCGGTTGTGCGAAGCAGAGCACCCGGCCGATCTCGCCGCACAGTTTTCCGAACTCGATCTGGAACAGGCCGCGGATATATTTTCGCGGCTGACACCCGATTGCTGCGCCGATGTATTGGTGCACATGGATTATGACGACCAGCGGGAAATTGCGGCCAGGCTCCCTGACGACGCGCTGGCTAAAGTTATTGAGAAGATGTCGTCCGATGACAGGGTGGACCTGATCCAGTCCATGCCGGACGAGCGAGGTGAGACCCTTTTGCATCTTCTCGCAAAAAAAGAGCGGGAGGATATCCGGAGGCTCAGTTCTTATCAAGAGGATACCGCTGGTGCCATCATGACCAGCGAGTATGCCACCCTTTCACCGTACCTGACCGCACGCCAGGCAATCGACAAGCTTCGGCTGGAAGCCCCGGACAAGGAAACCATCTACTATGCGTACGTGATCGACAGCCAGCGGCGGTTGCTGGGCCTTGTCTCTTTGCGTAAACTGATCATGGCGCGACCCAATACCCTCATTGAGTCGATCATGCGACGTGATCCAATATGCGCCAATGTCCATGACGATCAGGAAGAGGTGGCGCGGCAGATGGCCAAGTACGACCTTCTGGCCATGCCGGTTACCAACGGCAATGACTCATTGGTGGGAATTATCACCTTTGACGACGTGCATGACGTAATCGAGGAGGAGGCAACGGAGGACTTTCACCGAATGGGCTCCATCAGCCAGGGGTCGGGAGCCGATGACCTGGTCGATATCGGGCTGAAGGATGCAAGCGCCTGGCTCTTGATTCGGAAGCGGCTTCCGTGGCTGCTTGCCCTGGTGTTCATGAACATTTTTTCCGGGGCCGGCATCGCCTATTACGAGGATACCATACAGGCGACGGTGGCGCTGGTTTTTTTTCTGCCGCTGCTGATCGGCAGCGGCGGCAACGCCGGTGCACAGTCCGCCACGCTGATGGTGCGCGCCATGGCCATCGGTGATGTCATAATGAAAGACTGGTTCCGGCTGCTGGGAAAAGAGGTCGGCATCGCCCTTTGCATCGGCATTTGCATGGCGTTTGCGGTATCATTTATCGGTATTTTCCGGGGCGGGCCGGATGTCGCGGTGATCGTTGCCGTCGCCATGGTATGCGTGGTGCTTTTCGGCAGTCTTCTGGGGATGTCTCTGCCGTTTCTGCTTACCCGTCTGAACCTGGACCCTGCCACGGCAAGCGCCCCTCTGGTAACGTCTATCGCCGATATCGGGGGAGTCGTGATTTATTTTGGCATTGCCACCTGGTACCTGGGCTTGTATGCCGCGGCATGAAAGCGGGTCATTGCAAAAATCAGGCAATGTACAGTTCTTTGCATTTATCAATAGACATGATGATCAGGAGGACCTCGTAGACACCCCTTGCGGGTGCCCAGAATCCGGGCACCCGCAAGGGGTGCTCCTACGGGCCCACATTCTGTGGGAATATTTATCGTGTATACACAAGAATGCAAAAATGAGGATATGTTTCTGCGATGTCGCTACATATACAAGACAAGCAGCAGAAGTCCCAAAAGGACGCGGTAGGCCACGAACGGCTGCATCCCGATGCGCCGGATAAAGGCGAGAAAATAATGAATACAGGCAAAAGCGGTTGCTCCCGAGATCATCATGCCGACAAATATGGCAGTCCAGTCAACAGCCGTTTCCATTTTTAAAAGGGACAGGGTTTCCATGAGGCCGGCGAGGGCGATGACCGGGATAGCGAGCAGAAACGAGAAGCGTGCCGCCTCATTTCTGGAAAAACCAGACAGGAGACCTGCTGTCATGGTAATGCCTGAACGCGAAGTGCCGGGTATGAGGGCAAGGGCCTGAGCGCAGCCGATAAAAAGGACATCTTGCCAGCGAAGCTGCCGTATTGAACGGTCCCCTTTCTTGCGCCAGTCGGCCCATCCGAGCAGAAGCCCGAACCCGATAAGTCCGCCGGCGGTGACAATCGGGGAGCGAAACGCCCCGGCTACCACGTCTCTCAGAAGCAGCCCTGCCAGCCCGACGGGAATCGTGCCGAGGAGGATGGCCCAGGCGAGCCGGCCGCTGTCGGTAAGCGCTCTTTTGGAAATCGAATACCACCACCCCGACCACATTTCCCTGATTTCATTTCGAAAATAGATGATCACGGCAGCCAGGCTGCCCGCATGGAGCCCCACGTCAAAAGCGAGCCCCTGGTCCTGCCAGCCGGTGAAAACAGGTACCAGCAGAAGATGGGCGGAGCTGGAGATGGGCAGAAACTCGGTGATGCCCTGTACGATTGCAAGTGTTATGGTTTGAATCAACGGCATGAGCATTTCCCGGAAACTGCTTCTGAAAAAACCTTGACGACTTCGCAAAAAGTCCAATATCTGCGTTGCGAACAATTTTGAAGAATCTCACGTACGGCTAAGTACGCTCAATTCTTCAAAAAATGCTCGCGCCTTGATCTTGAACTTTTTTCAAAGCCGTCTGAAATCAGACTTTACGAGTTCATCAACCTTCTCTGCGGTATTTTTTTGCCATCGAATAAGCGACATTTACGAAGCCATCAGATTTGTGCAAAATATATTTTATGGCGTGCAATTGCAAGATTTTCCGAAATGAACAGGGGGCGACACTGCATTGCCTTTGCGTAAGGCCCTCCACGGATCTTGACGAAAAACCCCGTTTTTTATTGCAACGGACGGTAAAAACGATTATTTATGGGGTATTTTCGAGTCTCCGGGTTCTTTCCAGCCGGGAATCGATTGAAAAGGAAAACCAGGCGGGCAGTTTTTTGCCCGATGACGCAAAAAAAGCCAATTAAATCAGGATGGTCAATTTATGGCAAACGTTATGATTATCGGCGCCGGGGGTGTTGGCAAGGTCGTCGCGCACAAGTGCGCGCAACTGCCGGAGGTTTTTTCCGAAATCTGCCTGGCCAGCAGGACGGTTGAAAAATGTGAACAAATCGCTGCCAAATTGCCTCGAAAAATAGACATCGCGCAGGTGGACGCGGACAATGTCGGGGAAACCGTTGCCCTGATGGAGAGGTTCAGGCCGGATATGGTCATCAATGTCGCCCTGCCATACCAGGACCTGACCATCATGGACGCTTGTCTCAAGGCGGGTGTCGACTACCTGGACACGGCCAACTATGAACCCCCGGACGAGGCGCGGTTCTGCTACAAATGGCAATGGGACTATCATGACCGGTTTCGGGCGGCGGGAAGAATGGCGCTTCTGGGAAGCGGCTTTGACCCCGGCGTCACCAACGTGTTTTGCGCCTGGGCGAAAAAACATCATTTTGACGAGATCCATGAACTCGACATTATTGACTGCAATGCCGGTGATCACGGCCATCCTTTCGCCACCAATTTCAACCCGGAAATCAATATACGGGAGGTCAGCGCAAAAGGAAAGTACTTCGAGGACGGGAAGTGGGTGGCAACCGAACCGCTGTCCATTTCAAAAACCTATGATTTCCCGGAAGGGATCGGCCCGAAAAAAATCTATCTGATGTACCACGAGGAGCTTGAGTCGCTGGTCAGGCACATGCCGGAGATTAGGCGGGCCCGTTTCTGGATGACATTTTCCGACAATTACCTGAAGCACCTGGAAGTCCTTGAAAATATTGGTATGACGCGCATTGATCCGGTGATTTACGAAGGGCGGGAAGTGGTGCCGCTCAAGTTTTTAAAAGCGCTTTTGCCGGATCCGGGTTCCCTTGGTCCCGTGACAAAGGGGCGCACCTGCATTGGCTGCCGGATCAAGGGCGTCAGGGACGGTCGGGAAAAGCAGTATTATATCTACAACATATGCGACCACCAGGAAGCGTACCGGGAGGTTGGATCGCAGGCCATTTCCTATACCACGGGTGTTCCGGCCATGATCGGGGCCATGATGATGGTGAAAAATATCTGGCGGCGGGCGGGTGTTTTCAACATGGAACAATTCGATCCGGACCCCTTTATGGACGCCTTGAACAAATACGGATTGCCATGGACAGAAATTTTCCTTTAGCCGACGACCTGTCGCGCGTTCCGTCGCCCTGTTTTATCGTGAGCGACGAGGCGATCCAAAAAAATCTGGATGTGCTCCGGTATGTAAAGCAGGAAACCGGCTGCCGTATTCTTCTTGCATTGAAAGCCTTTGCCATGCACAGCATTTTCCCGATGCTGAAAAAAACGCTGGACGGCACGTGCGCCAGTTCGCCCTTTGAGGCCCGACTGGGAAGGGAATCTTTCGGCGGCGAGGTTCATACCTTTTCCGCCGCGTACAGCGCTGATGATATGCTTGATGTCATCGCGCATTCCGACTTTGTTATTTTCAATTCGTTTTCCCAGTGGGAAAGATTCGGACCAATTGTGCGTGCACAGGCGCCCCATGTGAAATGCGGCCTGCGGGTCAACCCGGAACAATCCGAATCCCCTGCGCCCCTGTATGACCCGTGTGCACCCGCCTCCCGGCTGGGCATCACGTCCGGCCTGTTTGACGGCAGATCCCTGGAGGGGATATCCGGACTTCATTTCCATACCTTGTGCGAGCAGAATGCCGATGCCCTGGAAAGGACGCTTGACGCATTTGATAAGCGATTCGGAAGCTTGATGCGCGGCATGTCCTGGCTGAACATGGGGGGCGGACATCATGTCACAAGGGCGGATTACCGGGTCGACCTGTTGTGCGATCTCATCAAACGGGCACGGGACCGATATGATGTCGACGTCTACATCGAGCCCGGGGAAGCCGTTGCCCTGCATGCCGGCATCCTCTCGGCAACGGTGCTGGATATCGCTTTCAACCACATAAACATTGCCATTTTAGATGTTTCCGCCGCCACCCACATGCCGGATGTCCTGGAAATGCCGTATCGGCCCGAGGTCGAAGGGGCGGGGCAGTCGGGCGAAAAAGCCCATACATACCGGCTGGCCGGCCCTTCCTGCCTTGCCGGGGACATCATCGGCGACTACAGCTTCGACAATCCGCTGCATATCGGCGATCGCCTGATTTTTCACGACATGGCCCACTATTCCATGGTCAAGACCAACATGTTCAACGGCATCAACCTGCCGTCCATTGCAAGGTACAATGCGCAAACCGGCACGTTTACCCTTGTAAAAACGTTCACGTACGAAGATTACGCCGGCCGGCTTTCCTGAGGTGCGATCCGGAACGAATCCATCGAATCTAAATTCCGGACATCTGAAAATGAAATCCCCTGCAGGGTAACCCGCCAATGATCGTAACGGTCCGTATGGAGCTGCAGGCGCACCTGTAAGGCGAACCCTTATTTATTGACCCGAAGGGTTTGCTTTGGTATCTGGTATTGTGAACCATAAAAAAACGAATAAAAAACATGAAATTTTTCCTGATACACATATAACAGGAGTTCTGCAATGGCAAATTCATTTGAACCCGGAGGTCCGGGCGGTCCGCCGCCGCAGCCGTTTCGGCTCGAAGACCTGGATTTTTCGAGATTTATTTATCTGATCAAGGTTGCACTGGCAGGGTTACTGGTCGTAGCCGTATTCATGGGGCTGAACTGGGCCCGCCTGTTTTATACCGACTGGCTCTGGTTTTCAGGGGTTGGGTATGAGCAGGTGATTATTGTTCGCGTAACCACGCAGATATGGCTTTACCTGCTTGCGCTTCTGATTTTCGTCGGGCTTGCGGCACCCAACCTTTATGCCGCCTATCGAAATTCAGCACAGTATCGATGGAAGCCCGGCAAGGAGCTGTCGCCGGAAAAGTACCAGCTTGCCCGTCGGCTCATGCTCTGGGTGGGCATATTGGCTGTCGTACTGGGCGCAACGTACCTTGCGAGCCACCCCTCCGGCCGGTGGGAGATGTTCCTGCGGTTTTTTAATGGTATCCCCTTTGGTGAAACCGATCCTGTTTTCGAAAGAGACCTGTCTTTTTACATTTTCACCCTGCCCGTGCTTGATTTTATCCGTACCTGGCTCTTGGGCGTGCTGGTGGTGATCCTTCTTTTTGTGGCGGGCTTTTATTTTGTTTCCAGCAATCTCAGGGGCGAGGTCTTTGTTTTTGAAGGGCGCCCAAGAACCCATATTCTTATATTGGGCGGGCTGATTTTTCTGATCATTGCCGCAGGGCACTGGCTTGGGCGATATGATCTGCTTTTCTCGAGGACCGGAACGGTATTCGGGGTTGGGTATACGGATTCCCGTATTGTCCTCCCGGCCCGTGCCATATTGACCTTCGTTGCCATTGCCAGTGCCGGCGTTCTGCTGGCAGCGACCCGTACCACTGGATACCGCTTGCTATACGTGGGCATCGGCATGTGGCTGATTTTAAATTTTCTGGGCGGCGGGTTGCTGCCGGGCGTGGTCCAGCGGCTTCGCGTGGAACCGAGCGAGTTGGCCCGGGAGAGAGATTTCATCGCAAACAACATCGAATTTACGCGCAAAGCCTACGGGCTGGAAGACATGGTCAGCAAGAGCCATCCGGCATTGGGCGAGGTCCGGTCCGGAACCGTGGAGGACAATCAGGGGACAATCTTAAACCTCAGGCTCTGGGATGAGGGTCCCCTTCTCCAAAGCTACAACCAGATCCAGTTTTTCAGGCTTTATTACGATTTTAGCAGCGTCCAGACGGACCGCTACAGGGTCGATGGAAATCTGCGCCAGGTAATGCTTTCCACCCGTGAGCTGTCTTCGGAAAAGCTGCCCACAGAGGCCCAGCGATGGGTTAACCGGCATCTTCAATTCACCCACGGCTATGGCGTTGCCATGAGTCCGGTAACCGAGGTGGCGGAAGGCGGTCGGCCCAATTTTTTCGTCCGCGACCTGCCGCCGATCGGCGATATCCCCCTTGACCGGCCGGAAATCTATTACGGGTTGAACAGTCTTCCTTTTGCCATTGTAAACAGCCGCATGGAGGAGTTCAATTACCCGGGCCAGGACGGCCCGGTGTATACCCATTATCAGGGGAAAGGGGGGGTGACGATCGGCTCCATGTTCCGCCGGCTTCTGTATGCATGGCAGTTCAAGGACATCAATATCCTGATTTCCGGGGAAGTCCAGCCGGAAAGCCGGATTCAGTACCGGCGGACGGTGCCGGCGCGGTTTTCTACGATCACCCCCTTTCTCAAACGGGATAACGAGGCGTATACCGTGGTCGCAGACGGCCGTTTGTTCTTCATACAGGATGCATACACCATAACCAGCCGGTTCCCCTATTCA
>JAABUA010000042.1 GCA_011389515.1 Desulfobacteraceae bacterium | reverse complement strand
GCGCTTCTATGACAAACACTCCCCCGACGATGATCAAAAGCAGTTCCTGCTTCGTGATAATGGCAATGATTCCAAGGGCCGATCCCAGGGGGAGGGATCCCACATCCCCCATGAATATCTGCGCGGGGTAGGCATTGAACCACAGAAAACCCAGCCCCGCACCGGCCAGCGCCCCGCAGAGAATCGCCAATTCTCCGGATCCGGCCACGTAGTTGATCTGGAGATACTGTGCGATCTGTGAATGACCGGCAACATATGCAAAAAGCATATACGTTGCCGCCGCGATAATCACCGGGCCGATGGCAAGGCCGTCCAGGCCGTCCGTGAGATTAACGGCGTTGGACGCGCCCACAATGACCAGAATGGCGAAAAGGATATAAAAAGGGCCGAGATCCGGAGAAAAACCCTTCACAAACGGAATCGTGATCCGGCTTGAAAATTCCGGATAGCAGTACAACAGCCCCGCGGCGACCGCCCCGACGACAACCTGAAGGCCGAACTTCGCCCATGCTCTCAACCCTCTGTTTCTTTTTAATATCTGCTTTAAATAATCATCGGCGAAGCCGATAAGGCAATAACTGCTCACCACAAAGAGTACGATCCACATGTAATAACTTCTCAGATCAGTCCAGAACAGGGTTGCCGCGATAACAGACAGGATGATCAGAACTCCTCCCATGGTTGGCGTTCCTGCCTTGTCCCTGTGCGATGCTGGCCCCAGGCGGCGTATGTACTGTCCGATCTGTTTTTCACGCATAAAGGCGATGACCAGGGGACCCGTCATAAAACACAGCAAAAAAGCCGTCAGACCGGCAATGATCGTTCTGAAGGTGATATAACGGAACACGTTGAGTGCCGATACATGTTCCTGCAACCCATATAGTAAATGATAAAGCATACGGTGTACTTCTCAGCCCTCGGCGTTTTGTGACGCTGGCCGGCAAAGACTTGCATCATGCGCCAACCGGTTCACGACATCCTCCATGCCGGTGGAGCGCGACCCTTTTACCAGCACCCAGTCCCCTTCTGTAAGATATTCGATAAGATCGGCGATGATATCCGTTTTTGTTCCGACAAAGATATCGCTACCCGCCATGCCAGCCGCTTTGGCCCCCTTCGCTACCTGTGCGGCATACGACCCGGCCAGATAAAGGCGTGCAACGCCGGTGCTCCCGGCTATCGTGCCGATTTGCTCGTGATAGTGATTCGCCGAATCCCCGAGTTCCAGCATATCCCCCGCCACCAGGATTCCCCGCTTTTTCCCGGTGGAACCTGTCAACGCCCGAATGGCCGCCTCCATGGACATGGGATTGGCATTGTATGTATCGTCGATTACATAGACGCCGTCCGGCGTTTTGTAGATCCGCATCCGCCCTTCAACGGCCCGGAAGCTTTCCAGTCCGGCTTTGATCTCTTCCATGTCAATTTCCAGCAAACGGGCGACCGAGGCAGCGGCAAGGGCGTTTGGAACCATGAATGCACCGTATGCGTTCAAGTTTATGTCCCTCCGGGCTTCGGGCATTATCAGAGTAAAAGACACCGTCTCGTTTTTTATACCAATATTCTCAGCGCGGATTTCTGCTTCGCCCCCCGTGCCAAACAGGACGACCCGGCTTTTTGCTGTTTCCTTTACTTTCCGGGAGTATTCATCGTCTGCATTTAAAACCGCTACACCGCCCGGACGGATGTTTTCCAGTAGCTCCCCCTTTGCCATGGCAACCGATTGAATATCCCCGAGACCCTCAAGGTGTGCCGGTCCGATGTTGGTTATGACACCGATATCCGGGCTGCAAATGGCTGAGAGCCGCCGGATTTCCCCCGGATGGTTCATGCCAAGTTCAACTACCGCAAGCCGGTGCTCGGATGCCAGGTGAAACAACGTCAATGGAAGCCCTATTTCATTGTTGAAATTGCCCGCTGTTGAAAGCGTTTCAAATTTCCGGCGGCAGATGGCCGCGGTCATTTCACGGGTGGTTGTCTTACCGGTCGATCCGGTTATGGCCACCACGGGAATCGCGGCCTTCCTTCGCCGGAAAGAGGCCATTTCTCCGAGCGCGCTTACGGTGTCATCAACGGCAAGGACAAAGACACCCTTTTCTTCAAAATTTCCGTTCTCGAAACGAGACGCCTTGTCTTTGCGGATAATCAGGCAGCCGGCCTTTTTTCCCACAACGGCATCGATAAAATCATGCCCGTCAAAACGAGCCCCTTTGATGGCCACAAATACTTCACCGGGTTGAATTTTCCGGGAATCGATTCCAACGCCGGGGAAAAATTCAGGGCCGGATGCGGATAACAATATTCCGCCGGTTGCCTCCAGAATCTCCCCGATTGTCCATGGTATCGGCGTCTTCATCTATTCGATCCCGTACTTGGAAAGCGCTTTTTTTGCATGGACCCGGTCATCGAAGTCAATGGTCTTCTGACCGATGATCTGGTACGTTTCATGCCCTTTGCCCGCGATGAGAACCCCGTCTCCGCCACGAGAGATCCGGATGCCCAGATCGATGGCCGCTGAGCGATCCGGCACAACGGCATAGACCCCTTTTTCAACGCCGGAGCCAAGCTGTTCCGCCGAAATTTCTGCAATTTTAGTCTGCCGCACCCCTGCAAGGATATCCTCTATGATTTTTTCCGGCGGTTCGGTCCGGGGATTATCCGAAGTCACGATAACAATATCCGCCAGGGTGGCTGCGATCTTCCCCATCTGCGGCCTTTTTCCCCTGTCCCGGTCTCCGCCGCATCCGAAGACGCATATCACTCGCCCCGGCACGATCGACCGCAACGTCGCCAGCACATTTTCAAGGGCCTCCGGTGTATGGGAATAATCAACGAACACGCTCCTTGAAGAATGCCCGGCTACTTTTTCCAGCCGACCCGGCACGGCGGCAAACGTTTCAACTGCTTTTCGCATTGTTTCCGGGTGTACCCCCATGGAAAAGCCGGCACCGACTGCGCACAATAGGTTTTCCAGGTTGAACCGTCCCACCAGGGGGCTGTGAAAATCAAATGCACCCGACGGCAAGACCATCCGGCCCGAAATGCCCGCATGGGTAAACGAAATATTTTCCGCCCATACATCGCATGTGTTATCGGTCCCCACGGAAATTACGTTTCCTTCTGTCATTCCGGCTTTCAATCCGGACGCGAGCCGTCTTCCCTCCTCTGAATCGCAGTTGATGACGACAGTCGCGCCCGGGCTCATGTAGCCGATGAAAAATTCGGTTTTTGCCGCCCGGTAGGCATTCATGTTCCCGTGAAAATCGAGATGATCCTGGCTCAGGTTCGTAAAGATGCCCATGCCAAAATGGCAGGCGAATACACGGTCCTGAACGACCCCGTGCGAGGACACCTCCATTATGGCATGCGTCACCCCTGCATCGGCCATCCGCGCAAGTCTTTCCTGAAGATCCGGCGATTCCGGTGTGGTCAGGGCCCCGGGAATAATCGTATCGCCAAAATGACAGTCAATGGTTCCGATAACGCCTGTTTTAAAACCGTTTTCCTTTAAAATATGCTCCAGGATGAAAACGGTCGTGGTCTTGCCGTTGGTCCCCGTAATGCCTGTGAGAAAAAGCTTTGCCGAAGGTTCTCCATAAAAGGCATCGGCCATTTTTGCCATGGCCTTCCTTGCATCCGGCACCAGAATGATGGTTGCATCGGCATCCACCGGTGTTTCGGCCACCACCGCCACCGCACCCCGGTTAACGGCATCTTCGACAAAGGCAAGCCCATCCGCCTTTGCACCCTTTACGGCAACAAATACAGACCCCGGAGCAGCACTATCGGATCTGTAGCAGACACCGGTTACGACCGGGTCCTTCATCCCTGTGCCGAGGCCTGAAACCCGCAATGGATTTACGGCATCTATGAGTGCTGAAAGCTTCATGCCGGTTTTACATCCTCTATGGCGAAAATGGGTAAGGACCCGGACGGCTTCACATTCATGTAATTTAAACTTTCTCTCATGATCTCTTGAAATACCGGTGCGGCAACTTCACCGCCGTAATATTTTCCACGGGGCGCTTCTATGGCCACAAGGACCGCAAGCTCGGGAGCTTCTGCCGGAGAAAACCCGACAAAAAGGGCATAATAGTCGCTGTTCCGGTAATTGCCGCTGGCATTTAATATCTGGGCCGTACCGGTTTTGCCGCACACGTCGTACCCTTCGGGGACGGCTTGGGAACCGGTTCCTTCCCTGTGCGTTGCCGCATTCATCATTATCTTTAAGTGGCCCGCAATTTCCGCGGTCACCGCCCGTCTGATTACCTCCGGCTCAAATCGCCTGAAAACGCTTCCATCCGGATTCTGGATTTCCCCCACGATTCTCGGTCTCATGAGCACGCCGTCGTTGGCGATGGCGGCCACGGCGTTTACCAGTTGAATGGCCGATACCGAAACGCCCTGCCCGAATGCGATCGTCGCGTGATCTATTTTTCGCCATGACTGGTAAGGCCTGAGGATCCCCACAGCTTCTCCGGGACAATCAATTCCGCTTCTGCGACTGAATCCGAAGCGGCGAAGCGTTGAATACAGAGATTCCGGACCAATCATCTCAGAAATTTTAACGGTTCCGATGTTGCTGGAATATTGGATAATCTCATGGAGGTTGAGAAGGTCGTGGGGCTGCGTGTCATGCACCACGTTTCTTCCGATTCTGTAACGCCCGTTTTCGCAATCCACGTATAGATGATTCGGATCAATGCCGGATTCCATTGCGGCCGCCGCAGTAAAAATTTTCAGGGTCGAACCCGGTTCAAACGGATCTGTCAGTGCGCGATTACGCCAGGTGCTCTGGGGAAAACTATTGAAAGAATTGGGATTAAACGTCGGATAATTGGCGATGGCCCGTATTTCACCGGTATGAGGGACCATCACGACCGCGATCGCTGAACGGGCGTTGTGCCGACGTACCGCCCTTGTAATTGCCTGCTCCGTTATGTTCTGGATATTGGCGTCAAGGGTTAAGACCAGGTGCTTCCCTTCTGTGTCGGGCGAGCGTGCTTCTTCCTGCTGGAAAATGCGCCCCAGTGCATCCCTGACGACGGTCTGTCTGTACGTATTTCCCCTCAGGTACTCATCGTAATAAAACTCTATGCCTTCCAGACCATTCCCGTCGACCCCGGCAAATCCAAGCACTTGTGCAGCCAGTTGCCGGTTGGGATATATTCGTGAATAATCATCTATAAAATCCAACCCTTTTGGAATTGCTGCAGAAAGGACTTCGGCCTGGTTGGGGGAAGCATCCCGTTTCATCCAGACAAACGGCTTGTCGGACGCCAAAAGCTGTGTGACACGATTTTTTTCAATACCCAGCACTTTGGAAATGATTTCAGCCGCTTTTGCCGGGTCCTTCATCCTGGAAGGCCTGGCACCGATGGATACAACGTTTGCGGTTACTGCCAATTCCCTGGATTTCGCATCGTATATATTTCCTCTTTTGCCAATGCTTTCGAAATCTCTCCTGTATTCCGAAACCGCACGGGCGGAAAGCGCATCACCGGCAAACATTTGGAGGTATGCCGCCTTTATCCCGACCACAAGGTAGCAGATGGAAAAAACGATCCCGACGATCACAATGCGCCGGTTTCGTTTTACTGCAGCCTGTTTTTCATTATCCCTGGGTTTCATGGCAAAATGATAATCTGTTCGGGTTTCGGTATTTCAAGGGCCAGTTCCCCGGCGGCGTATCTCCTCAACTCCTGCGGCGAGGTGAGACGCGCCTTTTCAATCTTCAGCTTCTTCTGAAAATCCATAAGTTTTTCCTGCTGCGCCCGGGCCTGAACGATTTCATACCCCATGCGCCTGGACTGCACACCGCACCAGGCATCAAAAAAAGCGGCAGCCAGAAAACATAAAAGCCCGGCCATGGACAGGACGATCATTTTTGACGTAAAAACGTCCTGTTTCCGTTTCTTGTTTTTTGCTTTCGCCTCATTCATGGGAGACCCCGCCGGACTTCTGTTTTGCTGTATCCGCATCCGCCAGTTTTTCCGCAACCCGCATAACGGCGCTTCTGGACATGGGATTCGATTTTACTTCTTCCTCCGACGGACGAACGGGTTTGCGGCTGACCAGCTTGAGTTTCGGTTTATGGGTACAAACGCATATCGGAAAGTCCTTGGGGCATTTGCATTGCTGCGACATATCGCGGAACCGGTGCTTGACGATCCGGTCTTCCAGTGAATGAAAAGAAATAATACATATCCGACCGTGAGGTGACAGCACGTCAACCGCCCTGTCCAGAAAGGTTTCAAGCACCTCCAATTCCCTGTTCACAGCAATCCGCAGCGCCATGAACACCCTGGTTGCCGGATGAATGCGACTCTTTGCAGCCGATGCCTTAGGTACCGCATCGGTTATGATATCGACCAGCTCCCCTGTTGTAACAATTTCATTGCGCCTGCGCCTTTCAACAATTTTGGCCGCAATCCGCCTGGCCCATCGTTCTTCTCCATATTCACGAAAAATCGTTTCCAGCACCTCCGGCTCAGACTCATTGACAATAGCGGCGGCAGTAACTGCCTCATTGGTATTCATGCGCATATCCAGCGGCTGGTCATCGCCGAAGGTAAAGCCGCGCCCGGAATCTTTTATATGATAAAGGGAAAGCCCCAGATCAAGCAGTATGCCGTCGACGGCACCGATATCGATACGGGAAAGGATGGATGGAAGATTTACAAAATTATCATGAACCAGGTAAATATTTGAAGAATGAGCACGCAAAACCTGCCGGGCGTTCTCTACAGCCTGTACATCCTGGTCTATTCCCAGCAGTACACCGTCCGGCAATATTTTTTCCAGGATGGCAGCGGCATGCCCCGATCCGCCCAAAGTGCAGTCGACGATGATTTTTCCAGGCGCGCAATTCAACATGGAAACAGCTTCATTGCGCAATACGGAAACATGTCGATATGGCATACCTTTACAACCCCAGTTTGGCTATTTCGTTTAAAACCTCCTCGTTTTGCATGTCCTCTTCTTCAAGTCTCCGATTTTCCGCATCCCATTTGCTCCTTGCCCAAATTTCAAAATGATCGAGGACCCCTACCAGGACAATGTCTTTTTCCAATACCGCGTATTGCCTCAGGGAGGGTGGAACGAGAATACGGCCGTTTTTATCCAGGGGGCAATCCGATGATCCACCGATGAATACCCTCCGGAAACGGCGCATGGCAGCGCTTTTTTCAGCAAGCCGGAGAATCTTGTTTTCCACCTCCGCCCACTTCTCATAGGGGTATGCCACAAGGCCGCCATCCATACCCGACAACATCAGGCCTTCCCCCCCGTTGCCAGAGACAAGCTCCCTGAACCGGGCCGGAATGATGATGCGCCCCTTGGCATCAATTGTATGATATGAGCTTCCCCTGAACATAATCCCCCATAAATATCCACTTTGCTCCACCATTAAATACAAATTTATAGTATTCCATCCGATTGTCAAGAAAAAATCGTCATGAAAGGTAAAATATTTATGTGATTCTAAATACTAAGAAGAAGTTGGCAGGAATTGGAAATCGAAAGTCTGTGGAGGGAAGACCGGAACGCGTAAACATAAATGCAACCCGGACGGGCAGGGACTTGCGCTTCGAATTCGGCAAATGAATTCGATCCCGATACCGGAAACGCCTGTAAACGGGATCTATCCGACCCGGAGGGATTCCCCGAATCTTGGGATGAAAACCTTGTAGCCCTCCCCCTGGAGGATGCCTGCAAAGGCCGACAACTGGTCTTCCTCTCCGTGCACAAGAGCGATTTTCTTGATTTTCAGGTTGGATGCCTTCAGAAATCGGAGCATTTCATCCTTGTCGGCATGGGCTGAAAAACCGTCCATATTTTCCACGCGCGCCGCAAGGGGGTATTTTTTGCCCATGAAACTGACGACCGGCGGATCGCCCTGGCGTCCGGAATCCCGGTATTCACTGCCTTTTTCAAGAATGCGGCGCCCCAGGGTGTGCTGCGCCATGTAGCCGACGATCAGTATCGTGTTTTTCGGGTTGTGAATCTTGTACCGCAGATGGTGGAGGATTCGACCGGCTTCGCACATGCCTGCCGCAGAAATAACGATATGCGGCTTATCCTCTCGCATCAGGGCCATGGAGTCCTGTACGGACTCGGTAAAATGAAGTTGGGAAAACATGAACGGGTTCATACTGTTTTCAAGAAAAACCCGGTGCGTCTCCCTGTCATAGACTTCCGGATGCTCTCCAAACACCTTGGTAATCCGTGTTGCCAGAGGACTGTCCACGTAAACCGGAATTCGGGGAACTTCATTTTTGTTGTAAAGTTCATGAATGGTATAGAGCAATTCCTGGGTTCGACCGAAAGCAAACGCAGGGATCAACAGCGTCCCGCCCCGCTCGACGGTTTCCGTGATGATTTTTTTCAACCGGGGCGCCATGTCGGCCACGGGTTCATGGTTTCGGTTGCCGTAGGTGCTTTCAAGGAGCAGCAGGTCGATTTCATGGCCGGACATGGAAAAATCTTTTGCCGGGTTTCGGATAATGGGTTTGTCGAAGCGGCCCAAATCACCTGTGTAGCCGACGGTAACGGTCTTTCCGTTTTGCCTTATCTTGATAACGGAAACGGCAGAACCAAGGATATGCCCCGCTTCGTAGAACGTGCACGTCATATCCGTTCCGATGGTGAATGTTTCATTATACGGCTGCCCGGAAAAAAGCGTCAGCGCATGCTCGGCATCCGCAGTCGTATATAGGGGGCTGATCGGCTTGATGTCGTATCTCGCCATGAATCTTGCAATGGCTTCCTCGTCATTGCGGCCGTTTTTTTTGAGGCGCTTCTTGGCCTCTTCCCTGGAAATACCTGTCAAATCGGCAATGACATCGACTGCACGCTTGTAGTTGAGATATCCGGCGTCGGATTCCTGGATGCCGGCGCTGTCGGGAAGCATATATTCACAGGCGTGAGCGGTGGCCCTGGTTGAAAAAATCTGCCCGGCAAATCCCCGGCTGGCAAGCAGGGGAATCCGCCCCGAATGATCGATATGCGCATGGGAGAGCACCACGTTGGTAATAATGGCCGGATCAAACGGCAGCTGTCGGTTTTTCCGGTCGCTTTCCTCCCGCCTTCCCTGAAACATCCCTGCATCGAGCAGAATTTTATCGGAATCGGTTTCCAGAAGATGCATGGAGCCCGTTACTTCGCGGACAGCACCGTAAAATCGAACATGCATGTTGATCTCCCTGATTGAGAATTCTGTTTGAAAATCCGCCTGTTATCCATATCGTTATCAATGGCGCTTTCAGGGGCGCCATGGATTGTTATCACCCGAAAGCAAGCCCCACCGCCAGCAAAAAAGGGGTCAAAAGAGTGATAATAACGTTTTTACCCATATACGGCACAAGGTGTTCCAGCGGCGACTCTGTATGCCTGGCTATCCCGAAGGCCGTATACACGGCCAGGGGGCTTGTGAAAAGGCTCAGAAGGGCCATCGACGGAAACCATCCGGCGAGCCATGCAAAAATGATCGACAGGTAGGTTCCCAAAAGAAACAAGCCGTACACCGTTGCACCCGCTTTTTTACCATAGGCGATCATCAGGTGGCGACGCCCCGCACCGGCATCCGGCAGGATATCCGGAAACTGGTTTACCAGAAGCAGGCCGCTGACAAGAAAAAAAGGGACCAGGGATGCGGCAAAAGCGGTAAAGCTGTAGCCGCCCGTCATCACGAAGTCCGTGCCCATGACCATGCACGGCCCGAATCCGATCCCGGGAGCGAGCAGACATAAAAGGGGATCGTGCGTCAGCCACCGGGTGTACAAAACGACGGCAAATACGCCCAAAACGCCCAATGGAAGCAGCATCAGCCCCCACACCCATAAAAAATAAAATCCCGTCAAAATCGTGACGGCAAGGGAAAAGACACCAATGGCCGCGGCATACCATGCTTTTTCCGGGTGTTGGGGAAGCGTTCCGCTTCCGCCGGAAAAAGGCGTCCGCGTCGTTGTATAATCAAGTCCGGTGGTAAAGTCTTCATATTCGTTGATTGCGTTTACGCTGATATGAGCGCAAAGTCCTCCCGCAAGCGCAAGCAGGAAATAATCCATCCGGAAAATTTCCGCCACATGGTACGCTGCGGCCGCCCCCAGAATGACGCATACGGGCGTGAGCAACAGAAACGGCACACGCATGGGGCCGAATATGATCGATGATATCGGCGTGCTTTTCATGTTCACGTTCTATGCCATTGCAGAAATGAAGTCAATTTTTTTTCGGATCGACCTTCTATGGGCCATCCAACCGGATTCAATTTGAGATTTACTCTGGTTAGTACGCATGGTATGATTACTGTTTTAATAAAGCTCCATTGAATTCAAGTACGAAAAGACTGCAAGCGCCATGACAATGCTCCCTTTTGAAGGATCCGAAAAAAACATGAAATCATCCTGAAAAAACGGCACCCCGGGATCCGGTCCAACGCGGATGGTCGCTGGACGGGCGTGTAAAAACCGGCGGCGCCGAAATCGAGATCGGCTCTAAAAACATTTTTGCCATAACAACGTAATAAGGAGGCGGCCGTGCTGCACGGCCGAAAAACACCATGAGCATGAATATCGTATCCAAAATAGACGACCTGGTAAAAGTCAACACCGTCCTCATCAGCGTATCCGACAAAACAGGACTGGAGACATTCGTCCCGTCGCTTGTCTCCATCAACCCGGAAATAAAGATCCTATCCACCGGCGGCACTTTCAACCGGTTGAAAGAGATCCTGGGGCGCAATGCGGATGCCCGCCTGATAACGGTGTCTTCCTACACGGGACAGCCGGAAACCCAGGGAGGACTTGTTAAGACGCTTGATTTCAAAATATATCTCGGCCTTCTTACCGAAACCTACAATATGGATCACCAGGGGGATTTGGGCCGAACGGGCGCCGTTCCCATAGATATGGTGGTCGTCAATCTGTACCCGTTTGAAAAAACCGTTGCCAAACGGGATGTCACAATGGAGCAGGCCCGGGGCAACATCGATATCGGCGGGCCGTGCATGATCCGGGCGGGAGCGAAAAACTTCATCCGGGTGGCATCGGTCGTGGACCCGGACGACTACGCGCCCATCATCACGGAGATTGACGCACTGTCGGGCATGACGACCCTGGAGATGCGGTCGAACCTGGCGCGCAAGGCATTTGCGCATACCGCGCAGTATGACGCCGGTATTGCGGATTATTTTGCAAGATGCTCCTTTTCCGAAATCCAGGGATCATATGAGCAGATTGTATAAACACAACCAACAGCATGGAGACCAGAAAATGTCAGACGATATCAAGGCCATGTATAAAACCATCATGGACGATCACTTCCCCCCGCAGATGGAAATCTCCTTTGTCGATGGCGAAAGCAGGCGGACGCTGTTTTACGAAAAAGTTGACTGGATTGTCGAAAATGTCAGAAAAGGGTTGCGCTACGGTGAAAACCCCGGTCAGGAAGCGGCGCTGTACAAGCTGGTTAACGGCAACCTCGTACTGGGAAACGCCCGGACAATCGAACCCGGGCAATACCTGGTATCGGACGTGGAGCTGCTTCAGTCCGGAAAGCACCCCGGAAAGACGAACCTTACGGATGCGGACAATGCGCTCAACATCCTTCGTTACATGACTGGCAGGCCCACCGTGATCATTGTCAAACACAACAACCCCTGCGGCGCGGCCATGTCCGACAGCCTTTACGATGCCTATAACAAGGCCTACATGGCCGATCGGGTAGCGGCGTTCGGCGGATGCATCGCGGTCAACCGGCCCATTGACAAAATCACCGCAGAGGCCATATCGCAGCAGTACGCAGAGGTGGTGGTCGCACCGGAGTTCGAAGAAGGGGCGATGGAGATCCTTGCCAGGCGCAAAAACCTGCGGGTGATCCGCATTAAAAATATTGCCCGGCTTCAGGCCTTTGCAAGCAAAAGGGTCGTTGATTTCAAAAGCCTTATCGACGGCGGCGTTATCGCCCAGTTGTCGTTTATGCCGGAAGCGCTGACCAACGAGGATTTCAAACCGGCGCAATCCGAACACAAAGGGAGAAACTACACGGTCAACAGACTTCCTTCTGAAAAGGAAATCGAAGACATTACGTTCGGGTGGCTCCTTGAAGCGGGTGTGACATCAAATTCCGTTTTATATGTAAAAGACGGGGTTTCCGTCGGCATCGGCACCGGGGAGCAGGACCGGGTGGGCGTGGCCCAGATCGCACGGGACAAGGCATACCGCAAGCTGGAGGACCGTTATTGCTTTGAGCAGTTCGGAATCGGCATCAACGATATTGACGATGAAGACAAAAGAGCGGCCATCGTTAAAAGAGTTGCTGCTGAAAAAGGGGGGCTCATCGGTGCCACCATGGTCAGTGACGCCTTTTTCCCGTTTCGGGACGGCATCGACGTGGGCCTTCGCGAAGGGGTATCCGCGGTCGTACAGCCGGGCGGCTCGCAAAACGATTACCAATCCATCGAGGCCTGCAACGAGCATAACGCGACCATGGTCTTTACGGGGCAGCGAAGTTTCAAGCATTGACGGAGGGGCGCATGATCCAGGGGCACGGTATCCCGGCCCCCTGAATCATGCGCCCAGTCGCCGGACAGTAATCATGTTCGTACTCCCGGTTTCCCACAAGGCATGCCCCGCGGTAATCACCACCAGATCCCCTTTCTGGGCAAAACCCTCGTTCAGGACAAAATCGGAGGCCCGGTCGAACATCTCGTCCGTATCCCCCGTGTATTTCACCTGGGCGGGAATGCATCCCCAAAAAAGGGCAAGCCGGCGAACCGTCCGCTCGTCCGGGGAGAGTGCGACAATCCGGCTTGCCGGCCTGAACCGGGCAACCTGGGCAGCCGTATACCCGCTCTTGGTCGTCGCGATGATCGCGTGGGCCCGGATATGGTTTGCCAGTATGCAGGCGGCATGGGCAACCGATTCTGAAATCCGGGTTTCCAGGATTTCCTGAAAGGATCTATCGAACGGGTAATTGTCCTGGGCTTTTTCCGCTATGCGCGCCATGTATTTTGTGGCAAGGTCCGGAAAATTCCCCATGGCCGTCTCCTCGGACAGCATCACCGCATCGGTGCCGTCCAGCACCGCATTGGCCACATCCGCGGCTTCCGCCCGGGTGGGACGAGGCGAATCGACCATGGACCGAAGCATCTGGGTTGCGATAATCACCGGCTTCCCTGCACGATTTCCCTTTGCAACGAGCATCTTCTGCGTGCCCGGAACATTTTCCAGCGGTATTTCGACGCCCAGATCCCCCCTGGCCACCATGATGCCGTCCGAAACCTCTACGATATCATCGATAACGGCCAAGGCTTCGTGCTTCTCGATTTTTGCGATCACCGGCGTGTTCCTGTCGGCTTCAGCAATGATCTGCTTGACCTTCTGCACGTCGCCGGCATTGCGAACAAAGGAGAGGGCTACGAAATCCACATCCTGCTCAAGACCGAACAAAAGATCCTCATGATCTTTTCCGGTCAGGGAAGGTGCGCGGACGGTCCCCGAAGGCAGGTTGATCCCCTTGTTCGAGGTAAGCCTGCCGCCAGTGATAACGTTACAGAAGATATCCGTCTCCGTGGTTTTATTGACAACAAGTTCAATCATTCCGTCCGCCAGGAGAATGAAGTCTCCCGGGGCAACGTCCAAAGGCAGATGGGCATAACTCACGGAAACCCGGTTATCCCGGCCAGAAGCTTCTTTTGTGGTCAATACCAGCTGGTCCCCGTTCTCCAGGAGCATTCCTTCCGGAGGATCGATTTTTCCGATGCGAATCCTCGGGCCCTGCAGATCCTGAAGGATGGCCACGGGCGTTTTGGTCCGCGCGGAGGCCGTGCGAATCATCCGGATCATGTCCGCATGCGAGTTATGGGTGCCATGGGAAAAATTCAACCGGGCAACATTCATCCCGCTTTCAATCATCTTCACCAGCATTTCCTCGTTTGCACACGATGGCCCGATCGTGCAGATGATTTTTGTTTTCCGCATCATTCAACCCCTTTTTACCACTGATTGAAAATGTCTGTCCTGCCCGGCTTACCCAAAGAAAACCGTCATCTTGTCTTTCATGGCGTCCACATGCTGGAAGGTCACCTGGACAATGTCTTTCGGCTTCAGGTTCATCTGCCGGGACACGGAAACCTTGCACTCAAGCAGGTATTCCGGTATCAGAACGACGTATCCGTCTTTTCTTTTTTCAAGGACAATCGCCTCCGCCCGGGTGCCGGTTTTGGCTTCCAGGTATCTCAAAAGCCAGTACCGGTTCCTGCGTGACTGTACAATCGCCGCATGGCTTAAAGGCTCCCGGAGCACCTGCAGCAGCCATTCGATCTCCTCTGCCGCATAGGGCTCTTCAAGGCCAAGGCAAGACCGCACCTGTCTCTGGGTTGCCAGATCAAAATATTTGCGAATAGGGGATGTGGCCGTTGTGTAGGCATCGAGCCCCAGCCCGGAATGACGGCCGGAATCCGGCCCCAGAACGACCCGTGAAAGAAGGCGCCGCTGCATCCAGTTCTCAAAAAGGGTCCCTTCATCGACTGCACTGTAGAGCCGCCCCTTGGGTTCAGGCTGCGACCGGAATATGGCAGGCATGTTGTTTTCCGACAAAAACCTTGCAATCAGCCAGTTGGCCATGATCATCATTTCGGAAACCAGTATCCTGGCGGGGCTTTCCCTGCTTGCCGTCCTGACGGCAACGTCTCCGCCGGGAAAGACGCGAACATTGATTTCCGGAAGAAGAATCTGAAGCGCTCCCTGATCGAGCCGCATTTTGCGGAAATTAACGGCGATATCATGTAAAATGCGCAGTTCCTCGTCAGTATCAACCATCCCGTCCGCATCATGATAGGTAAGCTGGCGTTCAACACGAATGTAAGACGCGTAAACCTCTGAGTCAATGACTTCCGCATTGGGCGTTACCGTAAACAATACGCTGATGGCAGGCCGGATCTCACCGCAGATGAGGCTGCAGATATTCTCCGCAAGTGCCGTGGGGATCATGGAAATCTTTTCATCGGGCATATAAATGGACGTTCCCCGGCCGATAATTTCACGGTCAAGGGCGCACCCTTTTCCAACGTACGCACCCACATCCGCCACATGAACTCCGATCCTGTAATTTTTCCCGATCTTATCGACACTCAGGGCATCATCATAATCCATTGTACCAGGGCCATCGATGGTCACCAAGGGCATTTTGGTAAGATCCACCCGCTTTGTCTCGTTTTTGAGATGCCCGGGAAGCGGACGGATCCTTTGTACTTCCTCCATCACCGCTTCTGAGAAACTGTGGCTGATATCAAACCGGTAAAGGTCCAGGTTTTCATCTTTGCTCCATTTGCCGGCGTTGACCATTGCCGGAAAAATGGTTTCCGGATTATCCGTTCCCGCTTTTTTCAGCATTGTCCTTGCCACGGATGCCTGGGCTGCATCCTTTCCAAAAAGATAATATTGCTGAAAAATCTCGATGGCTTCATCTGTATACTCGGATTCAGGCGGTTTTTCATTTTTCATAACCGCCTGGAACCACGAGGCCCCGGTGGATATCACTTTTTCCTGCCGGGCTTCGTTTTCCTGCCTGGCAATATTGTTTTCAACAACCGTCTCAGAATGGGGATAAAACGCATCATTATCGAATTTGAAGTAAATCCGGTTTTCAAAAAAAGCCCGTATTACGGCGGCCTCGTGATCGCTCGTGGGAACGTCTACAAAACAGAAGCCCGTCATGGAATCCAGGTCGATCCATTCATCATATGTATGGATGGCTTCCCAGATTTCCTGAATATCGATGCTTCGGGCAAGGGCTTTCCGTCGCTGGGCAAAGGATTTCAGGGATTCAGCGATATGGTCGCGCTCCTGCCGGATGTCGATTTTATTTTTTGATATATGGGAAAGACGAGCTCGTTTATGGTTCAGTTCACGGTTGTTTTCATTGAGCAGCCGAAGACGCTGGTCCTGCATTTCCAGGACCACGGCGCAAAATATCCGCTGCTGGTCTATATATTCAACAATTGTTCCCGGTTCCATCAATAAATATCACAATCTACGGCGCTTGCTAAGTGGCGGTTAAAAAATGCGGATGCATAAAGCAAAAATCCGGTGAAATGATGCGCCGTTTGCATGGTCAAAATCACCGAACTGAATCAGCATGGGTAATGATCAAAACAACAACTGCCGGGCATGATCTGTTTTTGCAACCCGGTCCGGCATCTACTTACGGTTCACCAGAAAAGACGTGATCCGGTTTCCTTCCATATGTTTTACCGTGGCGATGTATTTTCCGAAAACGATCTGCTCCTGCTCGGAGGGGATTCGCCCGATCTGCTCCAGTATGAACCCCGAAAAAGTTTCATAGTCAGGGGATTCGGGGATGATTGTCTTGAGCTTTTCGTTGACAAGCCGAACATCCGCTGAGCCTGAAACCAGCCATTCGTTTTCCTTTATCTTGACCACTTTGGGCTTGACGATATCGGTTTCATCAACGATGTCGCCCACGATGGCTTCCAGCACATCTTCAAGGGTTACGAGCCCGACCACATCGCCGTATTCATTAACGACCACTGCGGCGTGCTCTTTTTTCCGTTTGAACTGCTTGAGCAATTGATCGAGTTTCTTGTATTCCGGCACAAAGTAGGGCTCTCGCATGATTTTTTCGATATCGACCGCCCCGTTGTTTTTGAGGTGTTCATTAAACAGGTCCTTAACGTTGACCAGCCCGACCGTGTTGTCAATATTGCCGTCCACCACGGGCACCCGTGTATACCCCGAATCAAGGATGCGGTCAAGCTCCAGGTCCTTGCTGCGTTCAATGAAAAACATGTCCGCAGAGGGCGTCATGATCTCGGAAACACTCAAGTCATCCAGCTTGATGATATTGTGGATCAATTCCCGTTCATCCGGGTTGATCTCACCGTCCTCGTGAACCACGTCCACGAAAGTAATCAGTTCCTCTTCGGTGACCGGCGGCAGCCCCTTGCCCACGCCCGCCATCCGGGGAATAAAATTAAGCATCCAGATCACCGGCAGAAACAGGTAGGAAAGCCAGTAGATCGGCAGGATAACGATCTGGGAGATAAGCACATTTTTCTGCGTGGCCACGGTCTTTGGGAAAATTTCACCGAACACCAGGACCAGCAGCGTCATGATCCCCGTTGCGATGCCCACCGTGTTCCCCCCCGGCCCCAGGTAATTGATGGTAATTACCGTGGCAAGGGAAGATGCCCCGATGTTGACGAGGTTGTTTCCGATAAGGATGGTGCTCAAAAGCCTGTGAGGTTCCTGCTTCATGTAAAATATGAGCTGGTTCACCCGTCCGCCGCTATTGGCAAGATGCCGGGATTTGGTCCGTCCCAGGGAAAAAAGAGCGGTTTCCGAGGCCGAAAAAAAACCGGACAACACCAGTAAAACTGCCAACAGGATAAAATGCCCTGTCATTAACGATTACTCCTTATTCCAGCAGGCACTGCATTTATGTAAAGGGTTTCTCTGCCAAAATTCCGGATTCCTCCTCGCGCACCACAGGATTTGCATCCGAAAGACCTGCAGATGAAGGCGTTTCCTTAATATAGATATCCTGCTGCGGGAAAGCGATCCGGATGCCCAGTTCCCTGAACTGGTTGGTGATGTCATCACGGACTTCTGTTTCCACGATGATAAAATAATCAATGTGGAGCCATATCCGCAGTTCAAAAAGCATGGCGCTTTCCCCGAGCTCGACAAAATAGACTTCCGGGTAAGGGCGGCGAAGCACCCGCGGGTGCTTGTAGGCGATGTTCATCAGGGTTTCCTTGACCAGCTTGATATCCGATCCATATGCCACCCGGACCGATATCCGCCTCCGGACGCGGGGATCACGGAAACTCCAGTTGGTCACCGTCCGGCTGATAAAATCGGCATTGGGTATGATCAGATCCGCGTTGTCATAGGTCTTGACATAGGTAGCCCGCACATTGATTTCTTTTACCGTTCCCCAGATTCCGTCAATTTCGACGACATCGCCGACCTGAATCGGACGTTCGAACAACAGGATGATGCCGCTGATGAAATCCTTGAAAATACTCTGCAGTCCGAAACCAAGACCGATACCCAGGGCACCGAACACAACGGCCAAAGATGTCCCTGAAATACCGATCATCTGCATTGCAACAATAATACCGACAGCCCATAAACCATAAACGGATATCCGGGTAATGGAATCCTTGACGCCTTCTTCCATGTCAGATTCATACAGAATTCGGTTTCGCAGAACCGATTTCCATATGACCGAGAGTGTATAGATAATCAGCAGCACGATGGCGGCATAAACGACACCCATTGCCCTGAATTCGAAATCCCCGATGCTGACGCGAAAATTGATTGCATAAAAAAAGTCGATCAGAAACGTTCGATCCGCACCCCAGGCCAGGGGAAGAGAAAACAGCAGCAGCAGCGCAAGGGCCAATCGCATCACCCGTACGATAAGCCACCTTACCGGGTAGGGCTGCTCCTCGAATGTATCCTCGGACAAATCATCTGATTTTTCAATATACGTAGGAACATCCGATTCCTTCAAAAAACCAAACAGGATATACGCCCAGAGCACTAGCAGGCCGGTGTGCCACAATCCGACAAACCACAGGACCGCGATACCTCCATAGCCGGTCAACTCCGCAAGAAAACCCGCAACAATCATTGCCAAGCCGATTGCAATAACCACGGACCGGGCGTTTCCGAACCAGCTGTATTGGGCAAGACGGGACGAGAATGCATTTTCATGAAACATTTTCAGAAAATACGCCATCCATACAAGCAACCCGCATTGCCCCAGCAGCCGCCAGCTGCTCAGCAGAATACAATCCGCGCAAAACATACGGCTGATAAAAATGTATACCGTACCGAAAAAAAAGATCGCCACGAGCAGCAAGCGCAGCATCGGAATCAGCCTTAAAAAGAGCGGATCTTCCACAGACCGCCGCATCCCCCGCAAAAACACAAGCCCCCAGTGGACGCCCAAATAGAGGACAGCGAGCCGGATAAACAATGGAAACAAAATGAAAAACGGGGAGAACTGGTATACGGGACGCACGGGGTAAAAATAAAAAAACGCAATCGCGCCCACGATGATCACCGAACGCTGGACAAGCTGTAAAAAAAGGTAGCGATAGAAGTACTGCTCTTCAAATACCTGTAATTTGACGATCCCCAGGTAGCGGGTCAGAAGGTAAAGCAGCGCTTGAATGATCAAAAAAAACGCCAGAAACGTTGCCAGAAATATGGTGTAGGCTTCCCATCTGACATCCTCTGGTTTATACAGAAACCGGGAGGCGATACTTTCCCGCATTTCCGCATAAAAACGCGCAGCATCGTCGCTAAGCTCCCCCCGGGCGATGCGAACCAGGGGATTTGCGTCCTGCTGAAGAATACGCTCCCGCTCTCGTTCGAAAATTGCGCTTTCATAACGGACGAAAAGAGCTTTTGTGTCGGTTTGGAGGGCGAGATAACGCTCCTGCCAGTGCGCGTAATGGGCGATGAGAAGATCGAGTTTGTCCTTTTTTTCCCGCAAGATCTCCATTAACGATTCAAGCGGCTCAAGCATGCTTTTGTCTATGGGAACAGATGGCGGCTGCGATTTTATATTCTCGATCTGCCGGCTGTAAAATCGCAGCTGCTCGTCGACCTCCTCTTTCATTTTTTCAAACTCGCGGATACTACCTGAAAAGGTTGAAAGCCGATTTTCTATATACTCCAGTTCAACGCCTTGCCGCTTATGGGCCCTGGAAAGGCTCTGCAGATCGATGCCCGGCGTGACCAGCATGCCGGCATGGTTTGAAATCAATACCTGGTGACCTGCATATGTTTCCCCCATTTCAACCGCGTCAGATTCCGCACGTTCAACCCTTTCATCCAGATATTCAAGCTTTTTCTTCTCAACGGAAAGCGCCCTGTGGAAAGATTCCTTAAGGGCCGTATACGGATCTGCATTCCAGCTTGCTTCAGGCGTTGCAAAAGAACCACCAATATCATTTGCCGGAAAAACAAAGGGCGTTTTGAAAAAAAACACCATTACGCACAAAACTGCCGCGGCACTGAGCAGCCGCAATGCAAAACCATACCTGTCCACCAACTTCTTCCGGTTCATCGATTTCTTTCAGATGTATTTGTTTGCCAGAATTTCGGAAGCACATTGCCGGGAATTCCCGTATCGGGCGGCTGTGCTTCCGCTAATAATTTCCAATCATATTTCAGATTTTTTACCATACGCCGTAAACAAAAAAAATTCAATGATATCCGCAATGCAGCCGTACGTGAGATTCTTCAAAAATTGTGCGCAACGCAGATATTGGACTTTTTGCGAAAATGATGAACTCGTAAAAGTCTGATTTCAGATGGCGCCGTAAAAAGTTCAAGATCAAGGCTTGCGCAATTTCGAAGAATGCAGCGTACTTAGCCGTACGTAAAATTCTGAGAAATTGCGCGTAACGCAGATATTGGACTTTTTACGGTGCCATCAAAAATGCTTTACACGGCGCCCGCACCATAGTAGACCTCAAACGATTGAATCATGAAAAACATGCGCTCGATACATCTCATAAAACCATATTTTGCCCAGCAGCGTCGGCGGATTGCAACCGGCATTTTATGCCTGATGGCAGTAGACGTGCTGCAGCTTTTCATACCCAGGGTTGTCAAGTGGGCCGTGGACGATCTCGCGGCACTCGACCTGGATATGCCGAAACTCGCTGCGTATGCCGGGTACATCATCGCAATCGCTGTTGCAATGGCCGTATTGCGGTTTTTCTGGCGAAGATTCTTAATCGGCACTTCCCGTGTTGTGGAGGAAGGACTTAGAAACCGCCTGTTTGCCCACATCCAGACACTTTCCGCCCCGTATTTTGATCGCAGGAAAACCGGCGATCTCATGGCCCATGCCACCAATGACATCAACAATATCCGCATGGCCGTAGGAATGGGCGTTGTCGCCCTGACCGATGCCATATTTCTGGGTTCCGCCGCCATCGGTTTCATGCTCTACATCGACCCGACGCTAACGGCGTACGCCATGATTCCCATGCCTGTCATCATTGTTTTCACACGTATATTCGGAGCGAAAATGCACCGGATGTATACCCGGGTGCAGGCGACCTTTTCCGAAATGACGGAAATGGCGCGGGAAAGCTTTGCCGGTATCCGCATCGTTCGGGCCTTCAACCGCGAGGCCGACGAACGACGGAAACTGAAAGATATTTCCCGGCAGTATATCGATGAAAACATCCGGCTCGTAAACATCACGGGCCTGTTTTTCCCTCTGATGGTTTTTTTCACCAATATCAGCCTGACCATCGTGATTCTTTTCGGGGGCCGCCAGGCCATCACCGCACAGATCACTCCCGGAGATTTCGTTGCGTTTATCAGCTATCTCAACATGATTATGTGGCCCATGATGGCCATCGGCTGGGTCACCAACCTCATCCAGCGGGGAATGGCGTCCCTTGACAGAATCAACGCCATCATGGAAACCGAACCGGAAATCAGGGATGTGCCCGATGCACAGCCGGTGGATACGGTAGAGGGTCACGTGCGCTTTGAAAACGTCTCATTTGCATACGCACCCTTTGCATCGGGCAAAACCAATCTGCCGGACCCACCCGGCCATCCCGCCGTGAACCCCTATCGCACAAAAGAATTGAACGTCAACGTCATTGACTCTTTTTCCATGGATATCCCCGCAGGCAGTGTCTTCGGGATATCCGGCCCCCCCGGCAGCGGAAAAACCACGCTGCTGAACCTTCTGACGCGGCGTTATGATACCCAATCCGGAAAAATAACCATCGACGGGATGGATATCAAAAATATAAGGATCAATGATCTGCACTGCCAGATGGCCCTTGTGCCCCAGGAACCGTATCTGTTTTCCGGCACCATCAGAGACAATATTCTTTTCGGGGCGAAGCCGGATGAAGGCCTTTTAGAAGAGACCATCCAAAAAGCGGCCTTGGATGAGACCCTCCGGATGCTGCCGCGCGGCATCGACACCCAGGTCGGGGAGCGCGGAGTCGTTTTATCGGGCGGGCAGAAACAGCGGATTGTGCTTGCACGGGCGCTTTTCCGTGAATGCCCCATAATGCTTTTCGACGACCCCATTGGCCAGGTAGACACGGAAACCGCAAGTATTATTATCCGAACCATCCGGGAGATGGCGGGCAAAAAGACCATTTTGATCGCCTCCCACCGAATCGCCGCCATTTCATATGCAAACCGGATCATCGTTCTGGAAAACGGAACAATCGTAGAAAAGGGCACCCATTACCAATTGATCGCCCAAAACGGTTACTACGCCCGGGCCGAAATCCTGCAGCGCCTGGAAACCACGGGAGGTGTCACCGAATGAACCAGAAAAAAGACGCCTTCGCTGAAAAAGAAATGGGAAAACCAGCCGATTACAGCCTCATCAGGAAGCTTGCCCCCTTTGCCTCCCCGTATAAAGGGATGATGTTGTTTTCCCTGCTGCTGATTCTGGTGACAACCGTTCTGGAAATGGCCGCTCCGTATATTACAAAGGAGGCCATTGACCGTTACATTGTGCCGGTGGCAACCGGCCGTTCAGAAGAAGAAGGCGGAAGGCATCTTTCGTTTTCCCTGGAGGAGGGCCATGTCAACGATATCGTGGCCAAACATCCGCAGGTTTTTGCCATCGACTTTCCGGAAGCGACAATTACCTATGAGGATATGCAGCGCCTTCCATCCGGAGATATCCATCGGCTCAGGCAGGACGATATCCGGGGTGTAGGCAGGGCCGCTGTCTTACTGCTGATCATTGTATTTCTGAATTTTATTTCAACGTTTGTACAGGTGAGGCTGATGGAACTCACCGCCCAGAAAATCATGCATGACCTCCGGTTGAAGCTGTTTTCCCACATGCAGGGCCTGTCCCTCCATTTTTATAACAAAAATCCCGTCGGACGGCTGGTTACGCGGGTAACCAACGATATTGGCAACATGCATGAAATGCTGACTTCTGTGGTCATTTTTGTTGTCAAGGACATGTTTCTCATCCTGGGCATAACCATTGTGCTTTTTGTCATTGACTGGAAACTGGCAATGGGTGTTTATGCGGTTTTCCCGGCAGTTTTTTATGCGGCCTGGCGGTTTGCAGGGACCGCCAGGGAAGCGTACCGCACACTGCGAATAAAAATTGCGGAGATCAATTCCCGGTTCTCGGAGACCATCGGCGGCATTCACATTCTCCAATTGTTCCGGCAGGTAAACAACAACTACCAGGCATTTAAAAAAATAAACCACGAGCACTACCGGGCCGGCATGCGCCAGGTAACGGTGTTTGCACTGTTCATGCCGGTTATCGAGTTAATGAGCTCTGTGGCGCTTGCTGTTGTCATTTTCTATGGCGGCTCCCGAATCATCGGCGGCCGTCTCAGCCTTGGGGAGCTGGTGATTTTCATCTCTTACGTGCGTATGTTTTTCCGGCCCATACGGGATATCGCTGAAAAATACAACATCACGCAGAACGCGCTTTCTTCCGCCGAACGGATTCTGCTGGTGCTGGAAGAAAAAGACCGGCTTCCGGAACCGGATGCCGCAAGCAGTCTGCCCGTTCCGGGGCGCATTGAGACGCTTTCTGCAGAAAATATCTGGTTTTCATATTCCCCGGATGAGCCGGTTCTGAAAGGCGTTTCCTTTGACATCCGCGCCGGCAGCACTCTTGCCGTTGTGGGCCCCACAGGCGCGGGAAAAACCTCCCTGATCAACCTGCTTTTGCGATTTTACGATCCTGATTCCGGCACTATCCGGATCAACCAAACGGATGTCCGGCTTTTCAACAGCAGCGAACTGCGTGGTAGGATGGCCATCGTCGCCCAGGATCCTTTTTTGTTTTCCGGAAGCATCAAAACCAATATTTTTCCACCCGGCGAAGGGACATCAACCCCGGATGAAGGGCAGATCGATCGAATTCTGACACAATCTCAATGCAAAAAAATAATCAACCGCCTTCCGGATGGCATAAACACGGATCTCAACGAGCGGGGCGGCATGCTCTCCTCGGGTCAGCGGCAGCTCATCTCCATTGCCAGGGCGCTGGCCATCAATCCGGAAATCATCATATTCGACGAAGCGACTTCATACGTGGATTCGGAAACAGAAGCCAGCATACAGACGGCGCTTCTCCACCTGATGGCCGAGAGAACCGCCATCATCATCGCCCACAGGCTTTCCACGGCAAAAATCGCCGATTGCATCCTCGTTATGCACAACGGAAAGATCATCGAGTCCGGCACCCATGACGAACTGATCCGGGCAGGCGGCTTCTACTATCGTCTTGTCGAAGCCCAGGCATGACGGAGCGGGGTAAACAATTGACGCGGTTTCATTGTAGGTAAGCCGCAAATACTTCTTGTCAACATAATTGGGTCGTGGTATAGATAAAATTTGCTTTAATTTTTACCCTTATCTGCATGAAATCACGATTTCCGTAAGGGTTTCCATACGATTCTACCGGCTTCCCGTCGGCAGGATCGAGGCCGGAGAATTCTCGTTTTTTCAGTAAAATTTCAGGATTAAGGCAAAAAACGGTTTTGCAATCAATCGGCTTTTATTCATCTACAAACCAGAAATGTAAAGGAGAACAATCATGGCATTTGATGCGGTAAACATGGAAGACTGGCAGATTTCCGAAGAAGCGGAAAAAAACATGCCGACTCCGGAAGAATGGGTTGAGAAACTCGGCCTTGAAAAGGAAGAAATGCTTCCCATGGGCCGACTGGGCAAGGTGGACTTTCTCAAGGTCATCAATCGCATGCAGGACAAGCCGGACGGAAAATATATCGAGGTGACCGCCATCACCCCGACGCCTTTGGGAGAAGGCAAGAGCACTACTTCCGTCGGTCTCATGGAAGGTCTGGGCAAGCGCGGCAAGAATGTCGGCGGTGCCCTTCGCCAGCCCTCGGGCGGCCCGACCATGAACGTCAAGGGAACGGCAGCCGGCGGCGGCAACTCCCTGCTGATCCCCATGACCGAATTCTCCCTGGGGCTTACCGGCGACATCAATGACATCATGAACGCCCACAACCTGGCCATGGTGGCACTGACCTCCCGCATGCAGCATGAAAGAAACTACAACGATGAACAGCTTGCCCGCCTCACCGGCATGCGCCGCATGGACGTTGACCCGACCCGCGTTGAAATGGGATGGATCATCGACTTTTGCGCCCAGGCGCTCAGAAACATCGTTATCGGCCTTGGCGGCCGTGCCGACGGCTTTACCATGCAGTCCCGGTTTGCCATCGCCGTTTCTTCAGAGCTCATGGCCATCTTGTCCATCGCCACCAACCTGGCGGACCTCAAGGAACGCATCAACAACATCACCGTGGCCTTTGACAAGAGCGGCAAGCCGGTTACCTGCCGAGACCTCGAAGTCGGCAACGCAATGACCGCCTTCATGAGAAACACCATCAACCCGACCCTCATGTGCACCGCCGAATACCAGCCCTGCTTCGTGCACGCCGGTCCTTTCGCAAACATCGCCGTCGGCCAGAGCTCGATTATCGCCGACCGCATCGGTCTCAAGATGTTTGACTACCACGTAACGGAATCCGGCTTCGCAGCCGATATCGGCTTTGAAAAGTTCTGGAACGTCAAGTGCCGCAACAGCGGTCTAAAACCCCACGTTTCCGTACTCACCTCCACGATCCGCGCCCTCAAGATGCACGGCGGCGGGCCCAAGGTCGTTCCGGGCAAGGCCCTTCCGGAAGAATACACCAAGGAAAACCTTGAACTGGTGGAAAATGGTGTTGAAAACATGGTCCACATGATTGGCGTCATCCGCAAGGCGGGCATCAACCCGGTTGTCTGCGTGAACCGTTTCTACACCGACACCGACGCAGAAGTCGCCATTGTCAAGAAGGCTGCCGAAGCCGCCGGCGCACGCTGTGCGGAATCCAAGCACTGGGAACTGGGCGGCGATGGCGCGCTCGAGTTTGCCGATGCCGTCCTTGACGCCTGCGAAGAAGAAAACAACTTTGAATTCCTCTATCCGCTGGAAACCAAGCTGCGCGACCGTGTCGACATGATTGCCCGCGAAGTCTATGGTGCAGACGGTGTGGACTGGTCCCCGGAAGCCACAGCCAAGGCAAAGATGCTTGAGGAAGATCCGAAATATGCGGATTTCTCCACGATGATGGTCAAGACCCACCTGTCTTTGACCCACGATCCCGTCCTCAAGGGTGTTCCCAAGGGATGGCGCCTGCCTATCCGCGACGTGCTCATCTACTCCGGCGCAAAGTTCCTCTGCCCCTGCGCGGGAACGATCAGCCTGATGCCTGGAACCGGCTCCAACCCGGCTTTCCGTCGTATCGATATTGATCCGGAAACCGGCAAGGTAACCGGCCTGTTCTAAAATTCTGACCCTAATAAGAACAACAAAACCCCCCCGGAGTGCCTTCTCCGGGGGGTTTTTGTTTGGGCTTATCTGATGTAAGATCCGATGGGCGCTATTCCATTTCCTCCATCGCGCAATATACGATTATCTTTGCCGCCAGTCTTGCCGCCGTAAACTCCGACACCTGGGAACCCTCTATTTTTGCCAGTTCATTGACGTCCGCGCCGATCACCTGCCGTCTGGCCCCCAGCTTTCGTATCAGCCCGACCACCTGCCTGTAGGTAAGCCCTCCCGGTTCGGGAGTTCCCGTCCCCGGCACCACGGATGGATCCAGTCCGTCCAGATCAAGGGTGAGGTAAACCCTTTCCGGAAGCCGATCAATGGCTTCATCCATCCATTTATTGTCCGTCGGATCGATGTCATGGGCAAAAAACGGCCGAATCTTCTTCTTTCGGATATATGCGCCCTCTTCCGGAGCTACCGAGCGGATTCCCACCTGCACAAAGGGCATCTTCATATCGTCAGCCACCCGTCGCATCACGCAGGCGTGATTGTTCCTGCTGCCATTGTATTCGTCCCTCAAATCCAGATGCGCGTCGATCTGCAGGACACCGACATCTTCAAATGTATCCGCCGCAGCGGCCGCCAAGCCGATCGTCACCGCATGATCCCCCCCCAAAGAGAGCAGGAATCTGTCTGTGCCCATGTGCCTTGACGCAATATCCCTGATATGGTGTATCGCCGCATCTGGATCGGAAACGGGAATAAGTGCCGGCAGCGTATGAATACCGATGTCTCCCCAGTTCACGAGCGATTCCTCATCCATGCATTCAAGCTCGAAAGAAGCGCGCAGGATATGATACGCA
>JAABUA010000041.1 GCA_011389515.1 Desulfobacteraceae bacterium | reverse complement strand
CGACAACGTCAAGCAGGCCCTTGTTTGCGCATCGGAGCTTGACACCATGCTGGTGATGCGGTCCCTGAACGCCACCCACCGGGTCAAGGCCAATGCCGCGGCACGGCAGTGCCTTGACCTGGAAGCTGCAAAGGCCGATTTCGCGGAGCTCTATGAGGTCATTAAGGGAGAAAACGCGAAGCGGATGTTCGACAACGGCGACGTTGACGCCGGCATCCTGGCCTGTGGGCAGGGGGTGGGCCTGGCCCATGATATCCCGACGGTCAAGGAGCTGTTTGATCGCATCGCAGGCGAGGCCGGGCAGGCCATTTCCCGACTGGCCCGGTAACACACGTCAAAGGGCGGGAACTTTTTTGCCGTGAACCGGGCCATTCATGGGGATTGAGAAGGCCTGGGCGATTATTTTCAGAGGGGGGAGGGATTGTGGACAAAGTGGAAAAAAAGCGCATCGAAGCTTCTTTCGGGCGCCACGTTAACGCAGGCCAGGTCCGATACCTCAAGAGCGGCCATCTCGATGTGATCGAAACCTGCCGTAGCGGGGTCCATTTTGTCGACCCGGTATCCCGCCGTGCGCTCATCGACGGTTTTACCTCGGCAGGATGTTTCAACGTGGGGCGCCGGAACCCGCTCGTTCTTCAGGCACTGGAAGCGGCCTTGGATGAACTGGACATGGGAAACGATGAGCTGCTTTCACCCGCTAAGATCGCTTTGGCCGACAGGCTCACTCAACTGACGCCGGGGGATTTGAACCGGGTTATTTTTGCCGCAGGGGGGGGTGACGCCATAGACTGCGCCATCAAACTGGCGCGGGGTGCCACCGGCCGTTCAGGCATTGCGTCTACCGTAAAGGCGTACCACGGGCATACGGGCCTTGCTTTATCGGCCAATGGCAAGAAGCACTACCGCTGGTTTTGCGAGCCGCTTGACCCGGCATTCACCTTCGTTCCCTTCAATGACCTGGATGCCATGCGCGCCGTAGTCACCGAAGATACCGCAGCCGTAATTCTGGAACCGGTGCAGGGGGAAGCCGGGATTTTTGTGGGAAGCAGCGACTATCTGCAAGGCCTTCGCAGGTTGTGCGACGAAAAAGAGGCATTGCTCATTTTTGACGAGATACAAACCGGTTGGGGGCGCACAGGGAAAATGTTTGCCTGCGAGCATGCGGGCGTGGTCCCCGACGTGATGACTCTGGCCAAATCGATGGGAGGGGGGCTTTTCCCCAATGCCGCCGTTCTCTATCGCGACATTGGATTGCTGAGCGATTTCGTGGATGAAAACCCCGATTTTCATGCAAGTTGCGGCGGCGGCTCCGACCTGGCGTGTCGGGTGTCCCTTGGGGTGATCGATTTTATCATGGAAGAAGGGGGCTGTGAAAATGCCGCCCGCATGGGGGCGAGACTCAAGTCCGCCATCGAAGGCCTTGCACAGGAAAACCCTGGTTTGATCAAGGAGGTTCGGGGGATCGGCTTGATGATCGGGCTCGAGTACGTGCATGAATTCATGGGTCCGATGATGTCTGACGCATTGGCCAAACGGTCCGTTTTTGCAGCGTATTCAGGAAATGCCCGTCAGGTCATGCGCTTCATGGTCCCGATAACCATCACCGATGTCGAGATGGATGCCCTCATTGCCGCCATTTCCGGGGCCCTTGCCGACATGAAGCGCCTCCTTCCTTTTGCCTTGCCTGCAGCAAGAATCCCCGGGGTGTTGCCCTTGCTCAACAATGAACGTTTTCAGACCTGGTTGTTCGGCCTCCTCCGTAAGCTGGAAAAAGAGCCGGCAGGCGAAAAAATGGCAGGGAAAGGGAATGCATCATGAGCGGTTTTACAGCACAACAGCGTGCCGATATCGTCCGGCTGTTCGGTGCCGGCCGCATGCGCCGGCTTGAGGAAGATGGGGTGGATTTTGCCGAAGGCGCCCGGGAAGGCGCATTTCTCTTCGATACGGACGGCAGGCGCTACATCGACTGCATCGGGGGCGGCGGCACCTATAACCTCGGCCGCCGGAATCCTGACTTGATTGCGGCCCTTCGAAAGGCGATACAAGAAACCGATCAGGGCAATTTCCCCATGATTTCAAGGGAAAAGGCGGATCTGGCCGCCGCATTGGCGCATTTTGTCGGCAGCGGCCTGCAATGCGCTGTGTTCGCGGTAGTTCGTGGAGAAACGGTTGATTTTGCATGCAAATCAGCACGCGGGGCCACAAGGCGAACGGAATTGATATCCGTTTCAGGAGCATGGCACGGTGAAACCGGCTTTGCAATGACGCTGTCGGATCGTCCCGCAAAAAATCGCTTTGGCCCGCTGCTGCCCGGTGTGCGCAGTATACCCTTTGGCGATATGGAAGCCGCCCGGCAGGCCGTTACCCGGAAAACCGCCATGCTCATTATCGAACCCGTACAGGTCGAAAACCATTGCCGCTGCGCCGCCGGGGAATACCTGCGGGGGCTTCGGCAGATCTGCAGTAATGCAGGGACATTGCTCTGCTTCGACGAAACCCAGACCGGCTTTGGGCGCACCGGAAGGAAATTTGCCTTCGAGGAAAGCGGGGCCCTGCCGGATATGCTGATCCTCGGGGAGGCTTTGGGGGGAGGCATTTTCCCCATTGCCGCCGTGCTGCAAAACGCAACAGTTCATCGGTTCATGAATGCCCATCCGCTCATTCACCTGTCGACGTTTGGCGGATCGGATGTGGGATGCCGCGTGGCCTTGAAAGCCCTGGAAATCTATGAACAGCACCGGCCGTGGGAAAATGGGGCCCGAATGGGAGAGCGCCTGCAGGAGGGCCTTGCGCGACTGACTGCACGCTACCCCGCAGTGGTGCGTTCGGTTTCCGGAGCGGGACTGGCGTGTTCAATTGACTGCAAAAACCCGGAAACTGCGGTCACATTGCGGAAGCTGGCAGCCAATAACGGTGTGATCGTATCCGCGGGTCGCGTCTGCCGGAGCGCACTTGTGCTGCGCCCGAGTTTATTGATCGATGAAGCCGGCATTGACGCGGTCCTTGCCGGCCTTGATGCCGCCCTCCAAGGGATGGTTCCGGAAAAAGGGAAACCGTCGGCAAAATAGGCCTCTGCTGGTAGAGCCTTTCAGGGATAGACGGGCGTGAGCGATCCCCCTTGAGGGAGGAAAAATCGATGAAGCAAATCCTGTATACCGAAGAATCGGATGCCCTTTTGCTCCACCTCCTGTTTGTGGTGCTTTGCATTCTGGTATTGCTGATTCCCGGCGTGGCAATTGGAATAAAGCTGTTTGTCCTGGTTGTGGTGTACAATTTTGCCGTTCCGGTCGTGGGGAAAAAACGGGGGCATGAAGCCTGGATTGGCATTTGGCTTTTTGCCTTGATTCTGAGCGGTTTTCAGGTGTTTCCGGATTGGTTTCTTTCCGATTATTTGGGCGTACTGGTTTTTCCCGAAGACGGATTCCGTAAAATCGGCACGGTTTCCGGGTATATGGCTGGATTGTGGGCCATTCCAATCTTCATCATTGTGTATTCGGGAACCCGGGTCATAAAAAGATTTTCCACCAAAGCCGGTTATGCGGCCGCAGCATTGCTGGCGCTGATTATTTTTGGCGGTTCTGAGGCGACTTTGTGGATTCTTCCTTCGTGGTACGCCCAGAATGTTTCGATGGTGGGGCACGTGGCGCTTTATATCCTTATTCCCGAGATCATACTCGGCCTGTCGTGCCTCTATGGTTATGAAACAATCCGGATGAAACCCCACTGGGTAAAGGTTCCTGCATCATTTATCGTGATGCAGCTCTATCTTGGCAGCGCGGTGTTTTTTTATTTTATTTTTGAGCACCTGGGCCTGTTCCGGTTTGTCGCGAAATAGCGCCCGGCAGAAAAACGATATTTATCGTTCAGGCGTCGATACGGATTTCGCGCCCGACTTTCAGTTCGGCATACGCATCGCCAAAGGCCTCCCGAAACTGCTTTAGCGACCAGTCGCAGCTGTCATGCGGGGATAGGGCGATTAATTCCGGCGATACCTTCCGGATGGCCTCGATGGCGTCCGCCACGTCCTTTTTTCCCAGCCCTCGCCACGGGGGCTTATCCGACCCCACGATCCGCTGGATGTTTATGGGACCGATCATGATCCGTCCGCCCTGCACCGGGAAATGCAGACCGCCGATGATCGCATAAATCGGCTCGTCGAACAGTTTACGGGCCCGGTCAAGGATTCTCTCGATGGTCTGGTGGCCGCACCCGATGATCAATACGATCCCTTTGCCTTTCACGTTGACTGCCAGGGCGTTTTCCGGGGTGTATCCCATCAGGAACAAAAACCGCGGGATGACGCCGATGCTGGCGATCCCCGGTTTCAGGACCACTGGTTCCCGGATCACCTTGGTCACCGGCGCCGGGTTAAAGGCCGAGGCAGTTACGTGTGCCGGCGCATAGACGGGAACGGCGCCCATGTCCACCGGCCCATTGGACAGGCTGAATGTTTTGTTTTTCTGGTTTTTCATGCCGCCCACGTGATCCAGATGAAGATGGCTCAAAAAGATCATGTCAATTTCTTTTTCCGACACACCCAATTCCGCCATATTTTGGAGCAGGGGGGAGGGGTGCGCCTTTTTCGCGTTCATGCCCATGTCCAGAAGGATGGTGGTCTCGCCGGCACGGACCAGGTAGGATACGCCGGGCTCTGTTTGAAGGGAAGGGTTGTCCGCATAAAAATCGATCAAGGGGAGCACGGAAAGCGAGTCGACGCTCCCGAACGGTGAGAGTTTCCTGACACGCATTTCCTCCAGTTCCGTCATGGCCTTTGTCCTTCCTGCGTCGACCTGCTTTGTTTTTGCAAACAGGAAGACCCCGACCATAACCCCAAGACCGGCCAGAACATATAGCACCGTCATGATTCCTCCTTTATCTTTCCGGGGAGCGTGGCCTGCCGCTCGCATGCCGTCAGGAATATAATTTGAGCATATGCACAATTATGGTTGACTGTAAATAGCTTTGCAGCATTTTGTCAAGGGGAATGTTAGTCATCGTTGAAACTCGTAACAAGTTGTTTCAAAAAGGTATTGTTTTAAAAAACTGACAAAAAACGGGTAAAGCGGTTTCTTCCTATTGCATAAATGCATTGATTTTTTTGTATATATCCGGATGGTTCATTAGATCAAAATGATTGATGCCGTTTTTTACATATTGATGGGACTTTGGGAAATCAAGGTTGTACGCCGGATTTTTATGGCGCCCGAGTGCGCTTTCCAGGGGAACCAGCCCGTCGCAGTTTATTACACGGCCCAGTTTATCGTCCTTTCTACCGATTACTGCACTGATTGCATAACACATCACCTTGTCCGGCAGCGGTACCATGATGCGGCGGTCTTTTGAATCTGTAAAACGGTCTGTTCCTTCCCAGTCTTCACGTAATACCGACCCGTACCGCAGGTCCGTAATTCCGGCGCTGCGGATGCTTCCCAGTCGTGCCAGCGGTGCGGAATAGGGGGTTATGCCCAGGATAAATTCCAGCCGGTTTCCCATGCGCTCCGCTGTAGTGCCGTGATGCGGGGTTCCTAAAAATATGATTTTTTTCAACTTTTCCATCCATCCGTGTCCGGACAGTCTCCCATAATGGCAGGCGCTGCGAGTCACCAGTCCGCCCATGCTGTGCGCGATGATGGAAAGCTCTTTCAGCGGTACCGGCCATTTTTCCGTCAACGCGTTGATTTCATCGGCAAAGGATTTTCCGTTCTCAGATATATGAAGTCCCGTGTTGTAATGAAGATAAACAACGGAATATCCAAGTTCCCGGGCAATTGCGACCCCATGGTCATGCCCTTTCCGATTCCATTGCAGATCGTTTCTGCAAAGGCCGTGGACCATGATCAACAGCTTGTTTTCAGCCGTCCCGATCGCTTCGGATAGCGCTTTTCTTTCGATTTCCAGGGGCTGCCCGTGCAGCCGCAATCGCATTGAAACGGCAAGGGGGTTGCCGGTGCCGGCCATATAATCCCCCAAAATGCCGTTTATGGCGGCAATAAACGCGTCACGTTCCGGCGTGGTAACATTTTGATCCTTCATCATGGCAACAAGTGCGGGCACCACAGGTATCAACGCCGTATCGATCGCACCGCCGACAACACGTGTGATTCCCAGGATGCTGCCATAGACCAGTCCCGATATACCGCCCATCCGCTGTTGCGTCGGGCGTCCGAACAGCAGGGGAAATCTTGCAATCGTATGATGCATCTGCTCCACGGTTTCTGTCAGACCCGTTACCCCGGCAATGGTCAATTTGCAAAGTCCCCGAAGGTCGGAAGGATGAATTGGAACGGTTTTCATCATGTTTTTCCCCGTGAATAAAAAAGCCGGATGATTTCATTGGGCGTATTCATTTACAAATTGACCTGTGAGCCGATTTATGAAATGATTTCCGGCTTTATAATCAAAAATATATCATAATACTCAAAATCACTACAGAAAATTGAATAGAACCTATTTCAAAATTGTTTTTCGGGCCAATTTTTTAGTTGGATAATCGATTTCGAAAAAACGAAATTCAAACAAGCGGATGGAAAGAAATCCGAATGTTGAGGTGGGTTCTATTAAAAAATAAATTTATTGTTTACCGTTTTTACTTTTAACAGGGGGATATTGGATATGTGGACGTATGAAAAGCCGGACAATCTGGTGGAATGGTGGCAGGAGAGTGAAAGAAAGTATAGGGACAATGTGTTGTTCTGGGTGCATAACGACCAGGCTGCGCTGGATCCGATCCGTTACGGCGAGATCGGTCGGCGCATAAAAAATGCCCGGGGGGGACTGGCCAGGCTGGGCATTGATAAGGGGGACGTCGTGGGTATAATATCGGCGAACCGGCCCGAATGGGCGGTACTGGCCTTTGCCGCATACGGCAGGAACGCCCGGTATATTCCCATGTACGAAAAGGAGCTGATCGGCACATGGAAGTATATCATCAAGGATGGCGGCATCAAGTTCCTGCTGGTGTCATCACAGGAGATTTATGAAAAGGTAAAGGATTTTCCCAAAGAAATCCCAACGCTTGAAAATATATATGTTATGGAGTCACAGGGGGAAAACAGCCTGGCAGCCCTGGAAAAGACGGGGGAGGCAAATCCGGTGGAGCCGGTGATTCCCCACCATGATGATATCGCGGTCCTGATATACACATCCGGCACTACCGGGGCGCCCAAAGGGGTGCTTTTGTCTCATGGAAATCTCACGTATTGCTCCAGGGCGGGCTATAATATCTATCCCGAGTTGAACGAAACCCAGGTCGGCCTCTCCATGCTGCCATGGGCGCATTCCTATGCTTTCAGCGGAGAGCTCAACAACTGGATTCAGTTCGGCGGATCCATGGGATTCATGAGAGATGTCACGACCCTTGGGGAAGATCTTCAACGGGTGAAGCCGACCTATCTCATATCTGTGCCGCGCGTTTTCAACAAAATTTATGACGGCATTCATGCCAAAATGCACGATGCCGGCGGCATGAAGAAAAAGCTGTTTGACGCGGCATGCGCAACCGCCCGGAAGAAAAGGGAGTACGCTGAGCAGGGAAAATCATGCGCTTTCACGAATATGAAACAAAAATTTCTCGATAAACTTGTTTTCTCCAAGGTCAGAGACGCAATGGGGGGGCGGGTGACCGGAGCCCTTACGGCCAGTGCCGCCATGAATAAAGAGATCGCCCTGTTTTTCTATGACATGGGGATTCCTATTTATGACTGCTACGGCCTGACGGAAACCTCGCCGGCGGTCACCATGAATTGCAGCAGCGCCTGGCGGATCGGCAGCGTTGGAAAGGTTCTGGCCGGCCAAAAGGTCGTGATAGACCAGTCGATCGTTGAAGAGGGGGCAAAAGACGGAGAAATCATTGTCTACGGTCCCAACGTGATGAAAGGGTATCATAACAAACCCCGGGAGACGACCGAGGTGATCATGCCCGACGGGGGATTTAGAACGGGTGATCGGGGAATGTTCGATCAAGACGGTTTCCTCTGGATTACCGGGCGGGTCAAGGAGCAGTATAAGCTTTCCAATGGCAAATACGTTTTCCCTGCGGTGATTGAGGAAGAAATCAAGCTGCTGCCCAACGTGGCCAATGCCACTATTTACGGCGACGGCAAACCGTACAACGTATGCATGGTGATCCCTGATTTTGAAGTGGCTGCGCGCTGGGCGGAGAAAAACGGCGTGTCCGGCACGCCCGAAGACCTGATCGCCAGCAAAACATATACGGACATGATCGAAAATGAGATCGTGCAGCATTTGCGAAAAACGTTCGGGGGATATGAAATTCCAAAGAGATTTCTGTTTTTGAAAGAAGACTTTACCGTGGAAAACGGCATGCTCACCCAGACCATGAAGCTGAAGCGGGGGGAAGTAATCAAAAACTTCAAAAATGAAATAGAAGCGATGTATGGTTGAGATTTTCCAGGTGGTTGAATGCCAGGAAGGAGACAAAACGATATAGACGATGAGGGGGGCTTCCGGCCTCTCATCGTCTAATTTATGCTACCGCTTCTTGTTTCGCTGGAGCGATTGAAGGATGTCGCGGACGGATTCGGCATGTTTTTCCGACTGGAAATATTTGACGAATTTCAGGGCGGTACTGCCGATCACCGGTATCTGCCAGATATAGGGTACGGTGAACCGGATATCGAGCAGCTTGGACTGTCCGGCCCGCAGGTCTTTTTCTCCGGTTTTTTGCGAGTCGCTCTCCGACAGCATTGCATCCAGCGCGAAATGAACGTGCAGGCCTGATTTTTGGACCGTCCTGGGCGCAAGGGGCATGTTTTTTTGGGGTTCGGCTGCGTTGTTACCGGTTTGATGGTTTTTTTCCAGCTTTTCGATCACTGCAAAGGCCCTTTCGACCTTTTTTTCATTTTCCTTCGGTAGCGCCATCTTTTTTCCTCCCGATATTTATCAGGGTATTTGCTATGGTTTCAATGTCTTCAATGGCCTTTTCCACCTGCTGCCTGTATTTCCGGTTGGATGCCACAACAGCGGCATACTCGTTGAGATTCAATCCCTTCCGATTGAAATTTTCATAGACAGCCCGGGCGGGATAGACCGTTTTGAGGCATGTCACATGGGGCGGCAGCACCTGTCTAAAATGCGCGTAGATTTTATTCAGACCGGCCCTCGGATGGGTAAATACCGGCAGCACGTGAAATTGGCCTTGTTTTTCAGGCACGGCCAGAACAATATCCTTGATGATGGGATAAAGGTTGTCTAAGAAGGCGGACTCGTCATTGGTCGACTGGCGCATGGGAATGACCGTCACGTCGCAGAACGCGCAGGCGAAGCGCGTATGCAGCCTGCCTGTTCCCTCGCCGGGAATATCCATGATGATGAGGTCATTGTGCTGGGTGATGGCCTTGATCCCTTCCTGGAAAACTTCTTTCTGGGTGCTGGAGATATGGTGAAAAGAGACGCCGCCATTTTTGAAGCCCATTTCTTCCCGTTCCTCCCACCAGCTCCTGAGGGTGCCCTGGTGATCGAGCTCGACCAAGGCAATGGAATCATAATGCCGGGAAGCACTCTTTGAAAAGGCCACATTTTGTGCCAGCGTGCTCTTGCCCGTTCCCCCCTTTGTTTGAACAAAGCCGATAATCATGGGCGATCATCCTGTCGAACGTTTTCGGGTTCGGGTTGCGGCAGCGTCCTTGCGGGATTCTCGGGCGCGCCTTGCCACTTCAGCGATATCAGCGTCGCTGTAGACGCCGTTGACCCCTGAAATGGCGGCCAGTTTCATCCCGTGCTTGAGCCCGAGCGAATATATTTCCTTGACTTTCTGCCACTCGATTTCCCGTCCAATGGTAAACGTCTCATAACGCCCCTCCAGCGCCAGCACGATGGTTTCCGCCAGGCAAGCATAGGCCACCTTGGGCGGAAGGCCGATATCGCGCATTTCAACATTTTCCCCCGGCAAGAGAATTTCTCCTGACTCGATGACCAGGACATCCGGGCGCTTGGCCACATCTTCCGGAGACAAGTCCAGGGGCCGGGCAACATCGGTGATTACGCATCCCGGTTTGACGGCCATGATATCGATGACGCTCTTGCCGCCGCCGGCGGATGTGGCCGTTACAATCACGTCCATGTCGGCAAGAAACTTATCCGCCCGGGTGGATATCTCTATGTGCACATCCGGGGTGTCCTTGTGGATCGATTCCTTCAGCGCCAGCAGTTTGGAATGCCTCACATCGATCATGTAGACATCGGTAAAGGCCATGGCCAGAAGACGACAGCATACGGAGCCTATGGCCCCGGTGGCCCCGACTACCATTGTTTTGGCTTTCAGTTTTTTTCCCTTTTCAACCGTAATGAGCCCCATGCGCCGGACTGCGTCGGCCGCGGCCCAGAGCGCTCCCGAAGCACTGTAGCTGTTTCCGGTCGTAATAGGGAGGTCTGCCAGTTTGGCCACGGTTTTGCCGGCATCACCCACCACCTTGGTAAATGCCCCCAATCCCATGATCTGTGCGCCCAGGCGCTTGGCCATCTTTGCCGCCTGAAGCAAACGCTTGTAGGTGAATTCCGGACTGTGGGCCAGCATCTGCTTGGGCGTCCCGCCCACGGTGATCAGCCATCCTTCCGCTTCCACGCCCAGGGGGGATTTGATCCCCGTGACCTTGGAATACACCATGGGCGGCGAGTAGGCGATAATTTTTTCCGCTGCGTCCATAAACCCCTTGGGAGCAAAACGGGATGCCAGCTCAATGTTGGGATCCTTTTTGAGCTGTTCCTGGGAAAGGGGATGAATGACAAAGGCGAACCGGTTGACGCGCTTATGGTTTCCCTGGGGAAATATCTGGCGGGGATCCAGCCGCTGCTCGCCGATGACCTCCAGCAGGTCGTCATCGGTCAGCTTTTCCAGGGGGATATCAAGGGCCAGTGAGATCATTGCCTCCAGCACGTAAAAACCCACCACCTGCTCGAGGATCTTGGGTGTGCAGTCAATGATCACATCTACGCCCCGTTCCTTTAAAAACTGGATCCGGTCTTCATAAACTGTTGCGGTAATGATGGTTTTGCCGCCCAGTTCTTCCAGACCGCATCCCTTGAGGTAGTCGTAAAAATCGTATGTCGGCACGACAAGGATATGGGTTTTCTGGATGGCTTTGCGGATGATATACTCATTCCACGACCGAAGCGGCATCGCCGCGGACGCAAGGCGGCGGGTGGGAACCCATTCCAGAACATCATGAACCCCTTTGGAATAGAGTTCGAGATCCTCAAGGGAATTGAGAAATTTGGGAATGCCGTTTTCAAAAACCGGGTCGGCAAAGGTCAGGTTGTCCGTGTACTCGGAAAGAACCTTTGCGATGTTGTAGTTGAGCAGGCCGGACAAAAACAGTACCTTGGTGTGATTGAAATAATTGTTGCCGTATTTGAACTGGATGTGCCGGATGGCCCATTCAAAAGAGACCCGACGCAGGCGTTCCCCTGTTACAATAGGCTTGGCAATGGTTGCTTTGAGTTTTTCGACTTTTTTCCTCTGGGCTTCGATGGCCCGGCTGGAACCGATGGCATAGTTGAAATTCAATCCCCCCAGACAGATGGCATCGGCTTCTGTGCGCCACTGTTCCATCAAATCTGCGGCAAGATTTACATCCCCGTCGGTGCCGATTCGCTTGATGTTAAAATGTTTTCCCAGAAATTCGGCGACAAATTCATAATCATCCGCACTTTTACCAAGGCTGATACTTACAATCTGCTTCACGTCCACCTCCTGCACTTTATTAACATGATCGTTTTTTATTGATCTCAACGATTGTCGATGCTTCATTGCCATCCTCTTTGATGGCGCTTGACGGGCAGGAATCCATTGCTTCCCTGCAAAGCCGTTTCTCTTCGCTGGTTTCCGGCTGCCTGTAAACATAGCTGTTACCCACGGCCAGTTCCAGGTCGGTGTTTTCCCTGAAGCTGCCCGGTGCGATCTCTGTACAAAGGGTGCATCCGATGCATACCCGGGTCACGTAAAATTTGCCCGGGGTATTTTCCGGAAATTTTTCTTCAATATCCTTCATTCGCCCAAGTGCCATTCTCCAGACGGTTTTCCGTTTTGGATCGGTTTTACTGGATGATCAAATGCGACAGCCCTTTTTCTTCCAGGAATTTCGGATACAAGGCGAACGCAGGGTGTAAAATTGGAAGAAGCTTGAGCGTTTTGGGAACATTGCCCCTGGCCGTAACCTGCCGGCGCGTAAGGGCTGTTACCAGGTTGGCCTTTCCGAGCCAGAACCGGTGGGCAAAATCCGCGTTCATGGTCATGGTGACCTCTGGTTTTCCGTCAAATTCACCCGTGATGATGCGCAGATCGTCGCCGCTTGCGTCGACCGTGATGATCCCGGCCGGATTTTTATAGACGAACTGCACGCAGAGATTGGTTTTGGCCAAAGACGGGCCGATTTCCGGGTGGGCCTTCAACTGCTCGTAAAATGCCACGAGCACATCATATAACATCCCGGAATCCGTAAAGACATTTTTTAATTCTTTTTTGCCGGACATGGCCTCCCTGGGCCTCAAATCCGCTGCCGTCACCGGCAGCGGAGAAACCCGGGCATCGTAGAGCCGCTTGATAATTGCGATTACCGCATCCCGGTCCGGTTCAACCGGATTGTAGAGCATGGAGCCGTCTTCCATGGCGGTTGTGGCGACTTGTTCAATCTTTGCCAGTTTGTCTTTGATCCCCGCTTGTTTCAGGTTCAGCGGCATGCCAGTCAAGGTGGCCAGCTGCCGGTTGAGGATGCGCACTTTTTCCACCGCAGCCCTGGCCGACCCTTTTCTGAACCAGTGGTCGATAAAACCGAAGCTGCCGATGGCTTTTGCTGCAAGGTTCTTGGCTTTTTGGGACGGCGGTTCCATCCATGGCCGAAAGATGTCGGCAAGCGTGTTCAGGCCGCCCGGCATCTTCACTTTGCCGGTTTTCAGCAGACTCTGGCTCTCGCTGATGACTTGGGGAAAGGTGATGCCCAGTGCCGCTGCAATATCTGCATACCGGTCTGTGCAGGCATCCAGGTTGTATTCCATTACCTCGGGCAGGACAAGGGCGTTGGCGATTCCATGGGGGATGTGATACACGCCTCCCAGGGCATGGGCGATGCCGTGGGTCATGCCCACCATGGAATGGGAAAAAGCCACCCCGGCCAGAAAACTGCCTGCCAGCATGCCTCCGCGGGCCTGGAGATCTTTTGGATGTGCGCAGGCCTGGAGAATGTTGGCGCTGATCAGCCGGATGGCATGAAGCGCCAGTGCATCCGATGCGGGGGACCATTCCTTGTCCACGTACGCCTCGATGGCATGGGTCAGGGCGTCCATCCCGGTCGCCGCCGTGAGTTTGCCGGGCATGGAAACGGTGAGCTCGGGATCGAGTATGGCCAGGTCCGGGAGAAACTGCTCTTCTGCAAAGGGGAGCTTGACGTCATTATCCGGGTCGGCGATCACCGCCACCTTTGTGACTTCGGAACCTGTTCCGGCCGTGGTGGGGATGATGATCATGGGCAGCAGCTTCTCATCCGGTGCAAGCAGGTAGGCGCCCATGTGATCGGCAACCTTGCCCCCTTTGACCATGAGGAGGTTGGCGACCTTGGCCGTGTCGATAACGCTGCCGCCACCGACGGCGAGGATCATGTCGCATTTCTTTTTCCTGCCCATGGCCGCGCACTTTTCAACACTGGCGATGGTCGAGTTGGGAGGGACATCGTCAAAAGTGCATACGATATCAATACGCGTCCCGGCAAAACCTTCCCTGACCTTGTCTGCGGGGCCGGTTTTGGCCAGCACTTCATCGGTAACCAGCAAGGCCCGGCGTTTGCCAAAACTTCCGACGGCATTGTCGATACTTTTTAAAATCCCGATGCCGTATATGGCCTTGGTCGGCAGGGAAAATTCAAAATATTCCGGCAGCATTGGCCCTCCTTGCGGTGTAACGCGACATGCCCGTAGATACCTTTCAAAAAAGCTTTTCCGGATCAATCGTTGCGAAAAGCCCTTTTTCAGGCCGGGCATGGCGTGAAACATTGTTTATGGTATTAAGATTTGTTCATAGATAAACTATCCAATAGCATATCGCCGTTAAAAATGTAAACCGTTATCTGACGGAAATGCGATTTGCAGCCACAGGTTTACCGCTTTTCCATCTCCCGAAGCTTTTGCTCCAGTCGTTCGACCTTGTCCGTTAATTCATGGACCTGCTCGCGGGTTGCCAGGTTCATCCTTTTGAGGGCGTCTGCAACCCGGCGGTCAATGGTGAGAAGAATCCAATCCTTTAAATGATTGGTGGCGGAAACAATTTCGTTTTTCAGATTCTTCCCTTCGGCTTCGGATAATTCCTTTTCCCGCACAAGGCCATTGATGCGTTTTTCAACTTCATCCTTTGACAGCATAAACGCGCTTTGCCACAGGGATACGTATTTTTTCCCATATCCGAAGAGCGTGCCACGACCTTTCCGGAGCATCTGCATCAGGATGCCCGGCGGAAGCGCTTCTCCAGGGCCATCCGTTTCCTCACGGGCCAAAAGCTGTGAAAGAATGGACGCGGTCAGGTCCTTTCCGGTTTCATTATCCACGATAACGACTTCGGTTCCCTCCTTGATCAGCACAGCCAGCCTGTCCATGGTCAGGTACTTTTTATCTGTGGTGTCATAGAGCTTTCTGTTGGCATACTTTTTTATCAGGTGCATATGCGCTCCTTAATGTAAAAGTCATAGCTGCAGTATTATGACGCAGCGCGTTATCGCTGTCAATCCTTTTTCCGTTTGCTTTTACCGACGCCGTTTGATATGTTGCAGGTATCCGGGATATCTTTTCTTCTTCTTTTTTCCTTCAAGGAGGGGCTCAATGGCAAGGCAAATAGAAATTATGTCAAATATTGACAAATTCTGGCTGCACATGGATCATCCGACCAACCTGATGATCATCACGGGTTACCTGGCTTTTGATGAACCCCTTGATTTTCAGCGTCTACTGGAAACCTTTGAAAAACGCCTCCTGTGCTACGAACGGTTCAAAAAACGGGTCATTCGCCCCTTAAGCGGGATCGGCAACGCCACCTGGGAGCTGGATCCAAAGTTCGATCTGAGGTCCCATCTTCATCGTATTGCTCTGCCGGCCCCCGGCGACAAGGAAGTTCTTCAGGAACTCATCAGCGATCTGACGGCAACGCCGCTGGATCCCACAAAACCCCTCTGGCAGGCCCATTATATTGAAAATTACAATAACGGCGGATCAGTGCTGTTTTGCCGCATCCATCACTGCATTGCCGACGGCATTGCCCTTATTCGGCTGCTGCTGTCCATGGCGGATCTGGAACCCAATGCGGTATGGTCAGACAATATACCGGAAAAAAAAGGGAAAAAAGCGTCCAGAATCGAGTTTTTCCCGCCGCTGGAAGGGGTGGTGGAAAAAATCAATCAGGCCCAGCGCCAGGTAAGCCGCTTCGGAAAGCTCCTGTCCAGGGAAATCGAGGCAAGTATTTCCAATCCCGCCCATGTTTTCGACCGGGCCAGGCTTGCCGGAAAATATACCTTTGACGCCGCAGGGGTCATCAGTAAAATCCTGCTGCTGCCGGCGGACCGGAAGACCGTTTTCAGGGGTCAGCTGGGTGTCCGGAAAAGCGTTTCCTGGTCCAGCCCCCTTCCACTGGAAAATATCAAGTCCATTGGTAAATATTTCAACGCAACCATTAATGATATTCTTGTGTCCATGGTGACCGGCGCCCTGCGGCGATACCTGCAGCAGTGCAACAACCTGGTCGGGGATCTGGATATCCGGATGGCCATGCCGGTGAATATCCGCCCCCTGGATGCGCCCATTGAACTTGGCAACCAGTTCAGCCTGGTTCTGGTATCGCTGCCGGTTCATATCGATGATCCGGTGCTGCGGATTCGGGAAATTCAGCGCCGCATCCGGGAACTGAAAGGTTCGCCGGATGCGGTTGTCGCCTATACGCTTTTAAATGTCCTGGGCGTGTCATCCACCAGCCTTGCCAAATTTGGCGCCACCATGTTCGCCAATAAAATGACCGGTGTGATGAGCAACGTGCCCGGCCCAAGGCAGCCGCTTTATTTTGCCGGCAAGGAAATCAAGGACATCATGTTCTGGGTGCCCCGCATCGGCGGGTTGGGCCTTGGCATCAGCATCATCAGCTACAACGGAAAAGTGTCCTTAGGTATCTGCACGGATACCGGCCTGGTCGCAGACCCGAATTCGATATTGCGGCATTTTGAAAACGAATACCGGATGCTTCACGGCATGTACAAAGCAGGGCAGATTGATAAGGATCCGCTGGTGATCAATGACCGGTTCAGGGACTCCGTCAGCACTGCGGAAGTCCATGACACAGAACGCAAAAGCGCAACGGTCCAAGCCATCCGTTGCAATGCAATGACACGGAGAGGCACCCAGTGCCAGAACCGCGCCGCTACGGATTCAATCTACTGTACCATTCACCTGTCCAAGTATGAAAGCCTCTCCGACCTGAAGCCGTCTTCAGGAACGGACAAAAAAGACCATGCCGTATCTGAAGGATAGCGGCTCCCCGGCTGTCTTGCCGGATTTATTTTGCCGGTTCCGTCTTTGATTTTGCTTCCGGTTCTGGTGTCTTTGCCCTGGCTTTTTCCATCGCCTTGATTTTTTTGTTCAAGGTCTCGATTTCTTTGGTGAGCTGAACGACCTGTTCCCGATTGGCCAGATTCATTCGATCAAGCATTTCCTTGACCTGTTTGTCGATGGTTTTTGAAAACCAGTCTTCCACATTGTCCCGGTAGCGCTGAATCTCTTTTTTGAATTTGTCCGCTTCAAACTTGCTGATCTTGTTATCCTTGACCAGCATGTTGACGAGTTTGTCGATTTCTTCCCTGGACATGGTAACCATGTTCTGCCACATGGAAGCGTATTTTTTGCCGTAATCGAACAGGGAGTCCCCGCTTTTTTTGATAAGCTGCGCCAGCGTGCCGGCGGACTTTGCCTTCGATTGGGCCTTGGCCCTGCTTTTTTTCGCAGCCGGTTTTCCAGCGGGTTTTACACCCTTTGCTTTCAGTTTGGACATGACGTTGACGGTAATGTCCTTGCCGGTTTTCGTTTCGATTATGGCAATGGTTTGACCGGTTTTCTGCAAATCGAGAATCTCGGGCTGGGTCACGTATTTTTTCGCTTCGGTGTCGTAAAAACGGCCATTTGCATATTTTTTGATTGTATACATGTTTTCCATCCTCCTTTACTTGGATTGTATTGCATCCGGCCGAAAACCGCATTGTTTTGGGCCGGACACCTTTTATTAAGAGAACTAATGTGTTTTGTTGAGCGTTTCAATATTGCTGTTGAGATTTTCAAGGGCGATGCTCAGCTTTTCGATTTCAGCCTTGCTCGGCATGTTGATCATGGAGGGGAACCGCTGCAGTCCCTCCGTCACCTTCTTTTCAACGGTTTTGACCATCGGCATTTTGTCGATTATTTTTCTGCTTTCCGCGACGCCCTTCTCGATGGTCTTTGATACGTATTTCTCGTTGTATTCCTTTGCCGTCCGTTTCCCTTTTTCGATGGTTTTCACCACGTACTTTTCATTGTAATCCGTTGCTTTCCGTTTGCCCTTTTCAATGGTTTCCATGATGTATTTCTGGTTGTAGTCACGAATGGTTCCGGAAATTTTATCCCCGGTTTTGAGAAGGGTTTCAGGAATCAATGAACGCACTTCTTTGGCGGCTGCTTTTTCCCCTTTTTTCTCTTTTGTCATTGCACTTGTCTCCTTGTTTGGTTAAATAAATATATTCGGGTGTTATTGCATAATGGTTTCATCTGGTACCGCCACATGGCGAAGGATTCGGATGAAATAATTTATAACGCAGTGCGTTATATCTAACTTATGACGCATTGCGTTATGGGTGTCAAGTTTTTTTTCATTTTTTTTTATCGCATCGGAAAGGTTGTTCGCATGGAAAAAGGAGTGGTTCAAAATGTTTGAGGAAGAAGCGCGTAAACTGTCTGAACAACCGTATTATCCCGAGGAGGAATCGATTTATATCCCGGTCGTGCGGGAGTCGCTTTACCTGTTTATAAAAAAAATATGGTATTCCATAGTCAACAAGATGGTATCCATTGCCTTTCCCGAAGGGGAATACTGTTTTGATCATTCCCTTTTTGAGGTGATTGACGGCGATAAGATTAAAATAGCCGCTATTTCAAGCCAAATCCAGCTTGACGAGATCGCCCAGAAAAATGTGCCGGAAGAGTTCAAGCAGTTTATAAAGGCAACCAGTCCCTACGCCTTGAATAGCCAAAGCTACAGTGCGAACCTCATAAGGGAGGGCATCAGCAGAATGGGGCAGGGGGAGTTGCCGCCCATCGATTATGTCGACCTGAGGCAAGATGACAGGATCCACCCAAAAATAAAAAAGCTGCTGACCGGAACGATGAATTATGCGGTTTCGGTCCCTCTTTTTTTCAACGGCAATCCCATCGGCCTCCTGTGGGGCGTCCGCAAGGAACCCTTGAACGAATCGCAGATCGACATTCTCGTTCCCCAGCTGGATTCATTTGCCAAAAGCATATCCACGATCATTTCGCTCGAAGTGACAAAGAAAAAGCCGGACATTCCGGCAATCAGAAGAACGATTGAAAAAATTGATACCACATCGCTCATTAAAAGCCTTCTTTATACAAGGCAGAAGGGGCAGGAGTTGCCGATTCGTACGATTTTCGGCTGGTCCATAAGGTATCAGAAAAATTTTCGCCTGGACGCCAGCTATATCGTTCCGACGTCCAAGGGGTTTTCCATCAGCCTGAAGAGCTTTCTGCCGGAAGAAATGAATGACTCAGGGCAGACGCTTCTGATGATCCCCGGGTTTTTCTGCAGACGGTCCGTGTTCGACCTTCTGGCGAGGGAAATGTGTTTCAAATACGGCTATAAGGTCATATCCATGGACCTCCGGGGGCGGTCAAGCCACACCATGCCGGGCGGCATGCTCTACGAGGGGTGGAGCCTGGACCAGTTCATAAACGAAGATTTTCCCGCCGCCCTGTCTTGGATCCATTCACAGTATCCGGATGACCGTATCGTGGTTTACGGACATAGCATGGGGGGGATGGTGGCCCGCTTCTACACCGCCGCATATGAGCAGATACGGAAAAGGACCATGCGAATCGATCTGCCCGATCCGGATGCGTATATCGCCGGCATTGTTTCCATTGCATCACCGGATTATATCTCTTACCAGGTGAAGCTGCCCGGATATAATTTGTTCAAAATGGGCTTTTCTGCGGTTTCCAAGGTATTTTTGATGAAGTATTTCGGGTTGAAACTCATCGACCAGATGCTGACGCTGACCGTGTCTTCCGTGGTCCCCACGATCAACCTGCAGCGGTACTTCTCCCTTTTCAACAGTATAAACCTTTCCATGCGGGAGGTGGCCTATAACCTTTCCTCCAGAATACTCACACTCAAGGATTTTGTCGGATATCCCCAGGTGACGCCTCCTGAGATATACCTGCTCATGGAGGATATCATATGCGAGGAATCTACGCGGGTAACCATCCAGCTGATACGATCGATGCTGACGGACAGCCCTATCAAGTCATATGACGGCACCCTCAATTATTACGAATTGCTGAACAAACATTTCACCTTGCCTCATTGCGCGATATACGGTACACAGGATTCGATCGTATCGCCCGAGTCGTTTACGGATATCCCTTATCTTACGGCGTCTGAAAAAAGCGTTTTAAAGAGCTATGATCAGGGTCATCTGGGCATCATGATGCATCCGGAAACGGTGCGTTCATTGGCTAAATACACTAACAGCTGGATGAAAACACTGTAAGGGGCGGATTTGAAAAACCCGGCAGCCCCTGCCGCAACAAATAACAGAAAGTTTTCCAATGAGAAAAAGTGGCTGGCTTGAACCCATGTCAACGGTTGACAGTTTCTGGTACAGTATGGATGAATCCACAAATCTCATGGTCATCACCGCGCTCATGGAGTTCGATGCCTGCGTGGAACACGCCAAATTGCAGGCTCTTCTGGAAAAGCGGCTCCTCATATACAAGCGCTTCCGGCAGCGAATCGTATGGCCCGTCACCAGACTGGGGCTCCCCTTCTGGGACTACGACGCGAATTTTGATATTCAAAACCATGTCATCAAGCTGGCGCTTCCGTCGCCGGGGGATAAAAAAGCGCTTGCCCGGATGATCAGCGACTTGTCGATCGTCCCCCTGGACAGGGAGAAGCCTCTCTGGCAGGTACACATCATTGAGAATTACGGCGGCGGATCCGTTGTTCTCCTACGGATTCACCACGCCATCGCTGACGCCATCGTCATGGTGCGTCTCCTTTTCTCCCTTGCCGATCTTCGACCCAACGGGTCTTTTGCCGGCGTTGCAAAAAAAACGACGGCATCGGAGGATCGCCCGAAGTCGGGAAAAAAAAGCAAGGGGGAAATGCTGCGGGACACCCTGAACCTTTTGTTCAGGACCGGTGGTGTTTCTGTCGTAAAGTCGTTGAATCTGACGGAGCTTGCCCAGAAGGAATTGATGAAAACGCTCGCGCATCCAAGCTATATCACCCGGTTTTCAAGGAATGCCGCCAGCACGGGGTTTGGGTTTGCCGGGGCGCTGTTGAGGCTGGCGTTCATGCCTGAGGATAAAAAGACGAGTCTTAAGGGCAGGATCGGCACGCAAAAAAGCGTTTTCTGGAGCAACCCCGTTCCCCTTGACAAGGCCGGGGAACTCGGTAAATTCTACAGGTGCAGCGTCAATGATGTGGTCATGGCGGCGGTGACCGGCGCCCTTAGAAATTACTGTATGCACCGGGGCGATGACCTGACGGAAGCGGAAGCGCGTTTTGCGGTGCCGGTAAATATGGGGCCGCAAAGTCCCAACGTTAAACTGGGAAACAAATTCAGCCTGGTTTTTCTGCAGCTGCCGCTGCACATGGATGATCGCGCACAGCGGCTGCGGGAACTGCGCAAGCGGATTCGTGCGGCAAAGGATTCGGCCGAAGCGTTCGTCGGATATCAGGCAATGAGAGTGCTGGGCGTTCCGCCAAAGCGCATCACGAAGATGGGTGCCGGATTTTTTTCCAGAAAGCTGACCGGCGTTCTCGCCAGCGTCCCTGGCCCGCAGGTCCCCTTGTATTTCACTGATCTGCCTGTCAAAAATATCATGTTCTGGGTGCCCCGTATCGGCAATGTGGGGCTTGGCATCAGTATTTTCAGTTATGCGGGAGCAGTGACCATAGGTATTGCAAGTGATTCCAGGCTGCTTCCGGAGCCGGAAAAGATCACGCTTCTTTTTGAAAAAGAATTCGATCAAATGCATACGGCCATGAAAAAGAAAAAACAGCAAAATGAAAGGCGAAGGAAAACGGCGGGGGAAGCAAGGGCGTATGCCTGATACCGGCGTCGGTCAATCCCGATATCCGTTAAAAACAGAAAAAAGCAGGCCTGCAGGAAAGAAGCAGGCCTGCTTTTTGCGCCCTTTTTTGCTATTGATACATGCTTTCGATCTCTTTGGCGTACTTTTCGTTGATGATGCGGCGTTTTAACTTCATGGTCGGCGTCAATTCGCCCCCTTCCGTTGTAAATTCTTCAGGAACAATTACGAATTTTTTAATAGCCTGCACCCGGGCCAGTGTAGCGTTGACCTCTTCCACCTGCTTCTGGAGGTGGGCCTTGAATTTTTCGCACGTGGCCGCTTCTTCCATGTTTTTTGCGGGGCTGCCCGCAGCGGCAATCTCGGCGTCGAGCTTGTCCGGATCCAGTGTGAACAGAGCGGACATGTATTTTCGCCGGTCACCGATCACCACCACCTGGTTGACCACCGGGATGGCCTTGAGTTTTCCTTCCAGGACCTGGGGCGCAATGTTTTCCCCGCCGGCGGTAATGATCAGCTCCTTTTTTCGGTCCGTGATCTTGAGAAAGCCGTTGTCGACAATGCCGACATCCCCGGAATGGAGCCAGCCGTCTTCATCAATGGTTTCCTTTGTGGCGTCCTCGTTTTTGTAATATCCTTTAAACACATGGCGCCCCCGCATCAGCACTTCACCGTCTTCGGCGATGGAAATTTCAGTGCCCGGCAGCGCCGGCCCTGCCCATCCGGTTTTGAATTTGAATGGTTCCGGCAGGGATACCGTGCCCGGGCCGGTGCATTCGCTCATGCCGTAAACCTCGGTAATGGGGATGCCCAGGCTGAGGAAGAATTCAAGGGTGTCCATTGAAATGGGCGCCGCGGTGGAGATAAAGAGCCGGGAGCGTTCCAGTCCCAGCTTTTCCTTTACCTTGGAAAAGACCAGTTTGTTGGCCAGGCCGTAAAGGAAGGGCATTGATTTTCCTTGTTGCAGGGCATATCCGCCTTCCAGCCCCTTTTTCCTTGCCCATGCCGCGATTTTTTTCTTTAACGGTGGATTTTGCGCACCTGCAGCCATCATTTTTGCCTGAATCTTTTCCCACACCCGGGGAACGCCTACAAAAAAGGTGGGATGGATTTCGGTAAGGTTTTCGCCCAGTTTATCCAGGCTTTCCGCAAACCATACGGTCGCGCCCATGATATAAGGGCCATGAAGACTGACCAACTGTTCGGCAATGTGGCTCAAGGGCAGGTAGCTGACGATGACGTCATCCGGACCGCCGCCGATAATGTCGATGGTCTGCTTGGCTGTCCACAGAATATTGTCATGACTGATCATGACCCCCTTGGGGTTTCCGGTGGTGCCGGATGTATAGATCAGCGTGCAGCAGTCATCGGGGTTCTGGGCCTTGATTCGGTTGTTGAGTTCGTCCTCGGACGTCTTGTGGGCGATGTTGGGCAGCTGATCCCAGGAGTATACCATCTCATCGGAATCCGACCCGTTCATCAGGACGATCGCTTTCAGGTCGGGCAGATCATTTCTTACTTCTTTAAATTTTGCCAACTGCTCCGCGTTTTCTACTACCGCAATATTGGCTTCGCTGTGTGAGGCAATGTATTGGCACTGCTCCGGGCTGTTGGTCGTATAGATACCCCCCGGCACCGCGCCGGCAAAAATAGCGGCAATGTTGCTGACAAACCACTGGGGGCAGTTGTTTCCCAAAATACTGACCGCCTTGCCGGGTTCAAGCCCAAGGGCGATAAAGGCCCGTGCAGTTGTTTTTACCTGGTCATAATACTCTCCCCAGGTCATCGGTTCCCATTTTCCGTTAATTTTTGCGTTGAGCGCCACTTTGTTTTTGTTTTTTTCAGCAGTGTCCTTCATGACCTCCATGATCGTTTTTTTCATAAACCCTCCTTGAAATTGGTAATCCAATCAACGCGAAAGCGCTGACTGACGAAACAGTACAGTGTTCACTGGTTCAATGAATGTTTTACTGCATAAAAAACGAAAACAAAGTAAAACATTGATCCGAATCAGGGTATAAATATCGTGTTTTCAGAAAAAAGGATTTTTGACGAATAGAACGATTTATTTCATATAGCATGAATTTAGAAAAGGTAAAAGGAAAACTCGACCTGTTTTTTTCTTGACTGTTTTTTCTTGACTTGACAGCCGTCCGCCCCAGCTATATGATACGCCGGCTTTATGCGCTGCTTTTGCCTGCCCGTGGTATGTCAAAAATTTGCGGGGGCGGTATTGTTTAACAATTTTATGACCGGGGATATGAATAATGACCCGTCAAAATCAGAAAAATAGGGATGAATCAAGGGGCCGGGTATGGCTGAAACGAATCTGGGGCCTGCTGCCCGTCCTGGTGCTCATCGTCATTATCATCGGTCTGTCGGCCATGATCCGATCAAAAACCGACCGGCTCGACGCTGCCAACAAGGGCTTGCAAAGCCTTGCAGCCATGCAGCTGGCCGTGGACAAAATCGAACGGGTGACCGATATCCTGAAGACCTCCGACGACCAGAACCATGCTGCCCGTTCGCTGTCTGCCGAACTGGACATAACTGTGGATCAGGCCAAAGCCGTGCTCCACATGCCGTTGTCCACCCTGGTGGGGTTTGAACAGGAAAGGCTTGCCGGTAAGATAGCGTATGTTGAAAAACAGATCGCGGCCAAAAAACTTGACATGCCTGTCGCCCCCCCGGACGTGAATGTGGTTGCGCTGGCCCTGGAACCGGTTGTCATGTTTGATCGGATTCGTCTGCCCGGCGTGGTGACGCCGTGGGTGAAATTCAACATTGCGGCCGAGGTAAGGGGGCAGGTGATTGAAAAGCGAGTGGAAAAGGGTGCGTATGTCAAAGAAGGGGATGTCATCGCCGTGATTAATCCCCGTGACTATGAAATCGCACTTGATGCAGCCCGGGCTTCCTATAAAGCGACGTTGGCTTCGAAAAACCGCATTGAAAAATTGCACCGGCAGCAGCTCGCTCCGCTTTCCCAGCTCGATGATATCACCGCCCAGCTCGAACGCTTCAAGGCAGAAATGGACAGTGCAGCACTCAATGTTTCGCGCTGCACCATCCGGAGTCCCATCAACGGGATCATCAACAATGATTATATCGATCGCGGTCAATATCTGAATTTTGCCGATCCGGTGGCAGAGGTCATGCAGATGGACAAGGTCAAGGTGGGCGTGGGGATTCCTGAATCGGATGTCACTGCCGTACGGGGAGTGGATGATTTCGAAGTCAGGTTCGATGCGCTGGGGGGAAAATCTTATCCCGCGCGGAAATATTTTCTGGCCAGGTCCAGCGATCCCATGGCGCGCCTGTACGATCTGGAGCTTGCCATCGACAATCCGGATGAAGAAATTCTGCCCGACATGTTCGCCAGGGTGGAGATCGTCAAAAAACAGGCCCGCGATGCGCTGGCAGTGCCGCTATATGCCATTATCCCCGTCAACAGCCACCAGATTGTCTATGTTCTGTCCGATGGCACGGCCAAAGCCAGGAAGATTGAAACCGGCATCCAGGAAGGCTGGATGATGCAGGTGACAGACGGGCTGCATCCGGGTGAACAGGTGATTGTTGTCGGGCACCGGCGGGTCAGCGACGGCCAGAAAGTCAATGCGGTCCGAACGGTTTCCGATATGAGTGATTTGTAAAACGCATTAAAGAGGGACTTCTGCGTTGATCCGGGCTGCAGAAACGATGCGGAGCGGTATGTGCGCAGCCAATTGAGGGAGAAAAGAACCAGGAGGCGATACAGCAGTGATCGTTTCAAATACCGCGGTAAAAAACCGTGTCAGTGTAATGGTCCTTGCGGTCATTATTTTGATTCTGGGGATTTATAGTTACAATGGAATCCCAAGAGAGGCCGAACCCGACATCACCATTCCCTACGTGTTCGTATCCACACCTTACGAAGGCGTGTCATCGGCGGATATCGAAACCGCCATCACCATTCCCATCGAAAAAAAGCTCAAGGGGCTCGACAGGGTCAAGAGCGTCAAATCGGTCAGCGCGGAAGGGGTTTCCAATATAAACATCGAGTTTGTTCCGGGAACCGATATCGACTCCGTGCTGCAGAAGGTCCGGGACAAGGTGGACGAAGCCAAGCGGGACCTGCCGACGGACCTCGAGGATGATCCGTCGGTATTTGAAGTCAACCTCTCTGAGCTGCCGATCATCGTTTATTCCCTGTCCGGTAGGGGCGGCATGGTGGTCCTGAAAAAAATCGCCGATGACCTGAAAGACGATATCGAGGCGATTCCCGGCGTTCTCGAAGTTGTCGTGGCCGGCGGGCGCGACCGGGAAATCATTATCGAGGTCGATCCCGACAAGATGGCCTATTACCGGATTCCCATCACCGCATTCCAGCGGGTGGTCTCCGGTGAGAACATCAATACCTCCGGGGGCGCGATCACCTTGGGGGATGGCCGATACCAGCTGCGGGTTCCCGGCGAATTTACCAACCCGGATGAAATTTTCGGGCTGGTGGTCGGTAATTTTGACGGCAGGCCGGTGTATCTCAAGGATTTGGCCCGGGTGGTGGACGGATTCAAGGATGAAGAAACCCGGTCCCGCTTAGATGGCCGGGATGCCGTTAATATATCGGTGAAGAAGCGTTCGGGAGAAAACATTATCCAGATCGTGGACGCCATCGACCGGCTGATCGAAGACAGGCAATCCCAATGGCCCGTGGATACGCAGATTGTCAAGCTGATGAACAAGGCCGAGGATATCCGGCTGATGGTAGCCGATCTGGAAAACAACATTTTATCCGGTCTCGTGCTTGTGGTGGCGGTGATTCTCTTTTCCATGGGCGCCCGCAATGCCACACTGGTCGGTCTGGCCATTCCGTTTTCCATGCTGCTCAGCTTTATGGCGATTTACGCGCTGGGCATCACGTTTAATATCGTGGTGCTGTTTTCCCTGGTTCTGGCCCTTGGCATGCTGGTGGACAACGCCATTGTCATTGTGGAAAATATTTACCGCTACATGGCCCAGGGAGTGCCGCGGGTCGAGGCGGCCATGCGCGCCACGTCCGAAGTGGCGTACCCGGTGATCGCTTCCACTCTGACGACCCTCTCGGCCTTTTTCCCCCTGATCTTCTGGCCCGGAATCATGGGGGAGTTCATGAAGTACCTGCCCATCACCCTGATGATCACCCTTTCATCCAGTCTGTTCGTGGCCATGGTGATCAATCCCGCTCTGGCCGCGTTTTTCATGAAGGTCAAGCCAAACGGCGACGAGCCCCAGCGCATTTCCAGCGCCGATGACCTTCAGGCTGCGGGAGAACGGCCTGTCGCCATTGAGGGCAGGGTGCTTTCCGCTTATCGCAGCCTCCTGATCTATGGGCTCCGGCATCGCCTGATGGTGGTGGCGTCATCATTTCTGCTGCTGATTATCCTCATGCAGGTCTGGCAGGTGGTCATCGGTCTTGAAAAACCGGTGGAATTTTTTCCAAGTATCGATCCGGGGAGCGCGTATGTGAATATAAACCCGCCCGAAGGCGCCGACCTGGACTATGTGGACCGGGTTGTCCGCAATATTGAACTGGCCGTTACCGGCGCATGCACCGCTGAAGACATCAATAGCGGCAGCTGTCCGGCCGATGCCTATGAAGGTGCCTACCGGCTGCAGACGCATGAAAAGCGGGGGGGCGAGACATTCATGGGACCAAGCGATATCGGCAATATAGAGCATATCTATGCCACGGCAAAGAAAAAGGCGGGCAGCTCTTTGTTTTCGGAATATTCGGATAACCGGCTGGGCATCGAGTTCATTGATTTCGAGGACAGGAGAACGCCTTCGGCAGAGGATGTCGATATGATCCGCGAGCGCGTCAAGCTGATCCCCGGGGCGCATATCACTGTGGCTGATCAGCAGGGCGGCCCCCCCACCGGCGCGCCCATCAACATCGAAATATCCGGTGATGATTTCCGGATACTGGGGGGCATCGGCCGCGAGGTCCGAGAAATCGTATCGAAAATTCCCCACGTAAAGGACGTCCGGGATGATTACATGGACGCCCTGCCGTCAGTCCAGGTGGATATCGACCGGCAGAAGGCCGCC
>JAABUA010000040.1 GCA_011389515.1 Desulfobacteraceae bacterium | reverse complement strand
AAAACCGCAGTTGATCGATTTTTCGCTCCGTTGGCGGCGTTTTCCATGAGTCCGGTGTATGCCACCGTCGCCGATATCTGGCTGGCGATATTGGCAAAGACGGGGATATCTTTTTCCTGAATGCGGTTTTCGGATATGGTCTGAATCACCAGCACGCCTAAAACCCGCTGGTGATAAATCAACGGGATGCCAAGAAACGTCTTGTATTTTTCCTCACCGCTTTTTGCATAATACTTGAACCGGCTGTGTTTTGCCGGATTGACTACGAAAACGGGCTTCATCTCCTCAATGGCAAAACCGGTCAGCCCCTCGTTCAGCTCCATCTCTATTTCCCCCACGGATTCCGGAGAAAGGCCGTATGTTGCCTTCAGGTAGAGTCGGTTTTCCTGCCGGTTATAGGTGTATACGGAGCAGACATCGATATTCAGACGGCGGGCGATCATTTCCACAAGCGCGTGAAGCGTCTGATCGGGGCTTGCCGATCGCGTAATGGTCTGGAATATGTCTTCCAGGATCTGGATCTGTTCGTTTTGCATTGAAAGGCAGCTTTTATGTAAAATAATTGCGGTTTCAAACACCCTTTTTCAACCGGGAATCGGCATCATGAAGCGCTGCCGGTCAAGGCATATAAAGGGTACTTCCGATCCCTGCATAAGGGTATCCACGCCTTCCGGTATTTTGATTACCGCCGCCGCCTTGGCCATGGCCGCAAGACGGCTTTTCATTTTTTTCGGGTGCAGGACGATTTGCGATCGGTCAACGGACATGTCGCACTGAATGAACTGAGTCCAGTCGGACTGACCGGAAACGGACTTGTCCAGACGGCCGTGAAGCTGCAGATACGGTGCATGTCGGAAACCGGCCATCTTGAGAACAGCGGGGAATACGATCATCATGAAAGCAGCCTCATTGGAAGCCGGCCCCCCAGGAAGGCAGAAAACCGGTTTTCTGCCAAGCATTCCCATTCCAACGGCCTTTCCGGGGCCCATCCGTACCCGGTGGAAAATCATATCCCAGCCCAGGGAATCGAGGACCTTGACCATAAGATCATGATCCCCCTTCCAGGCGCCCCCGGAGGTGATCAATACGTCCGCCTCCGACAGAAGCGATGTGGCCGCATCGGCGATATCCTTTTCCGCATCCCTTGACAGCTTGAAAACGACATCAAAGCCTTCGGAAGTTAACCATGCATGCTGCATTGCCAGGTTGCTTGCATACAGTTTTCCCTCTTCAAAGCGGCTTCCCGGCAGCAGAACCTCGCTGCCGGTAGCCAGCAGACCGATTGTCGGGCGGGAGAAAACAGAAACCTCCGAGATGCCACCGGCGACAACCAGTCCCGCAGCCTGCGGCCGCATCCGATCACCGATATCCATGAGCAATTCACCGGAAAAAACGTCGGCCCCCCTTTCCAGGATATTACGACCGGGGCCGGCATCGGCGGAAGCAAGGATATGCGAATTCGAGGGCACCACGAATTCGTCCGCGATCACGGCATTGGCGCCTGCAGGAATGGGGGCGCCGCTTAAAATCCGTATGACGCTTCCCGGCACAAGTGCCGCCCCTCCGGGATCACCTGCGGCAACATGCCCGCTGATCTTCAATTTAATGGGGTTTTCCGGAGCTGCATGCACAAGATCCGAAGATACGACAGCATAGCCGTCTTTCAGGGAGGCGTCCACCGAAGGGGAATCGACCCTTGCGGACACCAGCCCGGCGACGATCCGGCCGACCGCCTGATTTACCGGCAATGTCTCTTCCTTTACGGCAAAAACATTTTCCATTGCCAGCTTCAGGGCTTCTTCAAAACCGATGTCCAGGGACTTTTCCATGAATTTCAACCGCAATGTAACGGGTTTCAGGTCAACTGCAGCTACGCTCTGGTTGTAAATCAATTTCTTGACGACTGTCAATCGTTTAGAAGGGTTTTCCGGGTCAGACTGACCGGGAAAGGGGGTGATCCACCCGGGTATATATACTGTCAGCAGAAGCCGAAGCGTCTTTTTTTTCCGCAAGCATTCGCGTCGAATTGACGACAGCCAGCAGCGCTGTTCCGACATCGGCGAAAACAGCCATCCACATGGTCGCCATGCCCATGGCCCCCAACGTGATGACAATCGCTTTCACCGAAAGGGCAAGTACGATATTCTGCCATACGATAACGCGGGTCCTCCGACCGATGGAAACCGCCTCGGCCATTTTCAAGGGCGAATCGGTCATCAACACGACATCCGCGGTTTCAATGGCCGCATCTGAGCCAAGCGCACCCATGGCCACACCGACATCAGCGCGGGCGATCACCGGGGAGTCGTTGATGCCATCTCCCACGAACGCAGATTTTCCCTCGTTTGCATATTCGGCTTGTATGGTCTCAAAAATACGGACCTTGTCTTCCGGAAGGAGTCCGGCATAATATCCGTCAAGGGCCAGATCCTCTGCCACCGAAGCGGCTGCCCACTGGTTGTCCCCCGTCAGCATCATGATTTTTTTGACGTTGTTTTTCCTTAAGGCCGCTACGGCGGCCAGTGAATCCTTATTTAACCGGTCCCCTATGAGGATATGTCCGGCATATTTCCCGTTTACGGCTACATGGGCAACCGTGCCGCTGGTTGCACCGTTTTCGTAGTCGATGTTTTCACTGCGCATGAGCGCGTCGTTTCCGACAAGAATTCTGGTGTCGCCGAATCTCGCGGTAATTCCCCTGCCGGCCAGCTCGCAATGGTCATCGGGAAGCGCACCGTCGAGCCGGTCGCCGCTGCGGGCATAAGCCTCCACAATGGACCTTGCAATGGGGTGGCTGGAATGCTGCTGCGCCTTTGCGGCAAGCGCCAATACTTCCTGCGGGTCATACCCGTTTTGCGGAATTACTTTCTGGACATGGAAAACACCCTTGGTCAGGGTGCCGGTTTTATCAAACACCACGACTTTCACGGCGGCAAGGACATCCAGATAATTTGCCCCTTTTACCAGGATACCGCTTTTGGATGCCCGTCCGATCCCTCCGAAATATCCCAGCGGGATACTGATCACAAGGGCGCAGGGGCAGGAAATCACCAGAAGAATCAGCGCGCGGTAGACCCATTGTTCCAATGTAGCGCCGGTTATGAAAAGCGGCGGCAGAAATGCAAGGCATGCGGCCAGCGCCACCATGGCCGGGGTGTAGTATCGGGCAAAAACCGTAATAAAATTTTCAGTTGCCGATTTGCGCGCAGATGCGTTTTCCACCAGTTCCAGCATCCGGGCAATGGACGATTCCGCATACGGCCGTGTGATTTCAATCGTAAGAACGCCAGCCATGTTGATTTCCCCGGCTAGCGCGTCGTCGCCGATCATGATTTCCCTGGGAACCGACTCCCCGGTCAAAACCGATGAATCAACTGTTGAATTGCCTGTAATCACCCGCCCGTCCAAGGGGATCTTTTCCCCGGCCCTGACAATGATGACATCACCCGGACGTGCCTTTTCCGGGGCGATCTGAATAACGCCCTGCTCCGTTTTGAGATTTGCATGATCCGGCTTACTGGCCATGAGGCTGCGTATGGAACGGCGGGAACGGTATACGGCAATGTTCTGGAGAAACTCGCCGGTCTTGTAAAACACCATGACCGCAACCGCTTCGGAATAAGCACCGATGGCAACGGCTCCCACAGTGGCAATGACCATCAGGACATTTTCATCAAAAAAATTTCTGCGAACAACCGTTATGACCGCCCGGCGGATAACGCTGTAGCCCACGATCAGATATATCACCATGGAGAATGCGGCAAAAGCAGAATCCCCAATGTCAATGACCGGTGCATAGTCGAAGACAAGAACCGCGGCGAACAGTGCGCCGAAGAACAAAAGCATGGCCAGCTCCCGCCGGGCGTGAAAGAAATCTTCGGCATCTGTTTTCTTTTCTGCGGAAGCGTCGATTTTTTCAAGTCGAACATCCGGGTCGACACGCCGTACGACATCTTTGACATGATTCTCGCTGTCGGCCTGCACGTGAAGAAGCTGGGTTGAAAAGTCCACTGCCGCGTGGTCTACACCATCTTCAAGATTGAGGGCTTTTTCAATTTTTGCCGCGCATGCGGCGCAATCCAGGTTTTCTAACAGGTATTTCTGCATGTTGTATAGTTCCGCTTATGGTTTTTCTTCAAGTATATGGCGCATGCCCAGTTTCAAGACGCCTTCTATGTGGTCGTCATCCAGGGTATAATAGATGACCTTGCCGTCCCGGCGGTTTTTGACGATGCGGGAATGCTTGAGTATCTTTAACTGATGCGAAACGGCGGACTGCTTCATGCCAAGGAGCGCGCACAGATCGCACACGCACATTTCCGCCTTTGAAAGGGCCCATAAAATAGAAATTCTCGAGGGATCCCCGAAAAGTTTAAAAAAATCGGCAAGCCACCCGGAAATTTCCTTTTTGGGCATTTGCCGCTTTACACTGTCCACGGTATCTTCATGAATCATTCGTATTCCGCAGTCGATATCCCCGATTTCCATGTCTTATTTCCCCCGCAGTTTCATTTCCCCGCATATGCTTTTCATATTAATAAATGATCATATGATAATACAAAATGCATCTTTCTTTTTTCTTTGTCAACGGTTTTTTTACATCTTCCATTTCGAAATTTCGACAAATTTGTCGAATCGCCGACACATCGTTTTTTAAACTTATAAACTACTGGATCTATTCTATTTCCGCATATTCGCCCCCAACCCAAGCGACAAATGTTTCCGTATCCGGCGATCTTCTCACGGCCCCCCGTAATTTAAAAAAAATGAAATAGTACAATAAATTAATTAGTTATAGCTTTTGGCACGCAAAGTGCAATATTCGTAGGCAAAGCGTTTCTTTCACCACATGGAATAAATATTTATTCCTGATAATCGAATAAAAGGAGGTCAAAATGAAAAAAAAGTGGATACTCATCGTCACCGCCGCCATGGCATTGCTTATGATCGCTTCCCAGGCAACGGCTTTCAGGGGATATGGCTCTCCCGGAAATTCCCGCGGATGCTGCCCTCAGATGTCCGGCTACTGGGTGTCTGAACTGGATCTGACCGAACCGCAAAAAGACCAGATCAGGGCCATGAATGAAACATTTACAAACGAAAACAATGAATTGCAGGAACAGATCTACGCAAGGCACCAGGAACTGCGCCAATTGTGGGCGGAACCGGAGCCGGACCAGAACCGAATTATCGCCAAGCAACAGGAAATCAATCAGTTGAAAAACGATCTGCGGGACAAAACCACCCTGCACCGCATGAAAGTGAGAAATGAAGTGCTTACCAATGTACAGCGCGAAAAGCTGTCGGGCATGATGCAGGACCGGGATCTTATGAGGGGCTACAGGGACGGCACTGCTCCCCGCGGGAGACCCGGCCGTGGCGGAGGCCGCCCGGGAGGCATGGGCTGGTAAATCAAACGGAAGGACGATTCGGGTCCCGGACTGCCCGGGCCCGAACCGTTATTTTTCCCTGCCGTATTTAATCCCGTACTTTTTCAGCTTGTAGCGGAGCATCCGTTCGCTCAGGCCCAATTTTACGGCAGCACGGCTCTGGTTTCCGGAGGTTTCGGAAAGCGCCCCGTCAATCATTTGCTTTTCCAACACTTCAACCGCTTCCTGGAGAGTGCCTTCTTCTGCACCAGGCCCTTTATCCTTGTTATCCGTTTTGTTTGCCCCAAACGGCAGTTCGCTACTGGTAATGACATCCCCCCTTGCAATCACGACGCCCCGCTCAATGATATTTTCCATCTCACGCACATTTCCGGGAAAATCATACTTCATCAGCAGGTCCATGGCTTCGCGGCTGACGGACTTGACCCGGCTTCGATACCTGCCGGCAAAACCGGATATGAAATGATCAACCAAAAGCGGGATATCCTCCTTGCGCTGCCTCAGCGGGGGAATTTCAAGAACAATGACATTGATGCGATAATAAAGGTCCTCACGAAACGTTTTATCCCTGCGCTTGCTTTCAAGATCCTGGTGGGTCGCACTGATGATCCGCACATCCGCATCAACCACACGCTCTCCCCCGACCCTCTGGAACTGGCGTTCCTGTAAAAACCGCAGCAGCTTCACCTGCACATCCGGCGGCAGCTCCCCGATTTCGTCGAGGAAAAGGGTGCCGCCGTCAGCCTGCTCGAAATGACCGATTCTTCGCTGGTGCGCACCCGTGAAAGCTCCTTTTTCATGACCGAACAATTCGCTTTCGATCAATCCTTCCGGGATGGCCCCGCAATTGACCGCGACAAAAGGGGCGTTCGAACGCTCACTGGCCTGATGAATCAGCCTGGCGAAAAGCTCCTTTCCGGTGCCGGTTTCCCCCTGGATCAGGACAGTGGCGCTGCTCGGCGCAACCCTCCCGGCCAGATTCAGGAGTTCCTCCATTTTTTTACTTTTATATATGATCCCACCGGCGGGAAACCGGCTTTTTTCCAGTTCACGTCGAAGCAGCTCATTTTCCCGGATAAGGGTTCTGCGCTCAGAAACACGGGAAATCAACATGGACAATGCTTCGAGATTGACCGGCTTGGAGATGTAGTCAACCGCGCCGGATTTCATTGCGGATACGGCCGTTTCAACAGTGCCGTAGGCCGTAATGATCACTGCGTCAATTTCCGGATTGAGGGCCTTTGCCTCAACGAGCACCTCGATTCCGTTTTTACCGGGCATTTTATAATCGATGAGCATCAGGTCAAATGCTCCCGATTTTACCTTTTCAAGGGCCGTCTCGCCGTTTTCAGCGCCAACTGCGTAATGCCCATCGCCTGCCAGATAATCCACCAGCATCTCCCGCTGCAGGGCCTCATCATCCACTACAAGAATGTCCATGTCTTTCCCCTGGTTTTTTGCCGCCAACTTCATGAATGGGATTGTTTTACCGGAATAATAATTTCAAACGTGGTTCCCTGGTTTTGTCTGCTTTCCACACGGATTTCACCGTCATGGGCCGTGACGATTTCATGGGCGATGGCAAGACCCAGCCCCACCCCTTTGTCCCGCGTTGTAAAAGACGGGTCAAAGATACTGTCAAGATCCTCTTGTGCGATGCCCGTTCCGTCATCGGTTATCCGCAGAGACACAGCGTCTTTTCCGTAATATGAATCAATGCGGATATGACCGCCTTTTGGCATGGCATCAAAGGCATTGCGGATGATGTTTAAGAGTGCCTGTTCCATCCTGTCCGGATCGATCAGGATTTCACGGTCGGTCCCCCTTTCGGAAACCTCGATCCGAATTCCTGCATCGCCGGCCTCCGGCTGCAGCAGAAAAACCACCCGGGATACGATCTCCTTTATGGTATGCATTTGCAAACGGAGGTTTCCACTCGAAGACAAGGTCAAAAAATCATCCACCAGACTGTTCAGCCGCCTGGTTTCGATGTCAATCACTTCCGTTATCCGGTCGTAGCCTACTTTTTTTTCACCGGTAACGGGATATTCCCTTGACAGGCGCTGCGCCGCCATACTGATGGAATTTAACGGGTTGCGAATTTCATGGGCCATGCCCGCCCCCAGTCTGCCCAAAGACTGAAGCCTCCTGGCCTTGTTTAACTGCTCGGTCATGTCCGTTACCTTGTTTACATGCCGATTCTGCATGCCGTATAAAACACCCATAGCCAGCAGGCCGATCATGATCATCAAAAGCGTTGAAATAACAATATGCCGCCTGCTTTCACCGAGAACAACCGCTGATTCGTCCATGGAAAGGGCAAGGACGGCGATGCTGCGGGGCGCCGGCAAAACATCCAGAAGCGCCGCCATTTCGAGGTTGCCGTCTCTTATAATGGCTGTAAAATGTTTGGGACCGTCGTTTTTTTTCAAGGAAGACTGCTCAAAAACAGCGATGGCCGCAGCAGGGTCCAGGCCCGATGCGTCTCCCGTCTCAGTGAGTATTGCGCCCGTGTCGTCAAAAACACCGAAATATACCAACCCCCTGCGCCACTGTATTTCCTCCGCGGCTCTTGCCAGAGCGGTTTTCCAGGCCCAGAACCGAAGGCTTTCGCCTTCGAGACATATAAATACGGCCCCCCTGCCATCCGGTCGCCGAATACCCACGTAGCCGCCGTTTTCCATGACATAGGGCCCTTTGAACAATCTCAGGGAAACGCCTGCCCTGCCGGATAAAAGCCGCTGTGCATATGACATCAACCTGGCAGGAAATGGCGATCGACCGATGACGAGTTCACCGTCCGGATCAAAAAACAGGATATCCGTCACATTCCAGTTTTCGGCAAGCATTGCTGCTGTTTCTTCTGTAAACGCGGAAAGCGTTCTTTCCATAAGATCAACATCACGGGCGAGATCCACCAGGTCGGTGACAAGCTGTTCCTGAATGGAAATGTGCCCTTCTTCCAGCGGCAATACCCGATCCACTCCCGGCATCCCGCCATCGGCATTCACAAGCTCTCGATATCCGTATAACGCATATTCGCCAAAATGCTCCACCTGATGAAGCCCCTGTTTTTCAAGCATGTCGATCAGAACATTTTCTATCCGGCGCAGATCCATCGTCGCCATGACAAAAAATAAAAACGCAATCAATCCCGATACCCCGGCAACAATCAGCAAAGGGAAGCGGGAGACTGCTTTTTTTTCGGGTTTTGCCGGAAGGTGAATGTCCATAGGCTGTATTTTACTGAACAGCTTGAAATTGTCAATCATTCTGGTGATCTTTATAAAAGCGATATAGTGAAAATTCTTGAAAAAAACCATGATGTTGATTATATTTAATAAGATTGTAAATAAATCTTTCTGCCGCGTTGTCCGGAAGCTTCTTTTTACAATAATAAAAATCAGAAAAATGCGTATCACAAGGAAAAACAGGATGAAAAAATTTCTGACTTTACTGATTATTGTACTTATAACACCTGTTTCTTCGCACGCTTTTCCCATGATGCAAGCAGGTTCCCAGCAGTTTTTATTCAGCTTTGACTACAAGGACGATGACTGGAACCTCGAGTTCATGTATGGCAATTTCGTAACGGATGAACTTCTCCTGGGCGCCATGTTCGCTGCCTCGGACAATGCGCGTACAAAATGGTCACTGGGTCTTACCATGGAGCATCATTTTCATCTCGGGACCATGACCTACCCCTATTTGGCGGCGATAGTCCTTTACGAGGATTACGATACCAACGACCATGTTCGTTTCGGACCGGCCGCCGGGCTTAATCATTTTTTAACCGACTACCTTTCCATAGATCTCAAAGCGAGGTATCTGTTTTCAAGCAACCGCAGACAGGAAGAAAATCTCGAGTTGATAGGCGGATTGAGAGTTCTGTTTTAACATCCATGCTGCGGAGGTACTTTTGATACTTGCCATTGGTGAAATTCTTGTCGATATTTTTCCCGGATACCGCCGCATTGGCGGCGCACCCTTTAATTTTGCCTATCATACAAAACTCCTTGGCATGGATACCGCGCTGATCACGCGCATCGGCGACGATGCCACCGGTTCCGACATATTTTCCGTGCTCGAAAAAAGCGGCTTTGACACCAGGTTCATCCAGGTCGACAGCAACCATGAAACCGGCCGGGTCATTGTCACGCCGGATCAAAAAGGCGGCCACAGTTTCGAGATACTGCCGAATACCGCCTATGACCATATCGAACTACCGGACAAGCCAGCGGACATATCCGGAGACCGGGCCGTCGACCTGATCTATTTTGGAACTCTTGCACAGCGAACGATACATGGCTTCAAAGGTATTCAGGATTTTTTGCATAAGCGCGAACCCGGTTCGAAGTGCTTCTATGACATTAACCTTCGCCCAGAAAACTTCAGCAATGCAACGATAAAAAAATCCATCGGGAATACGGATATCCTGAAGCTTAACAGCGAAGAGATTGCCTATATAAGAAAGATGTTTCACAGAGAGCAGGAGCCGGATAGCGAGACGGCCGGATGGCTCATTGAACACTTCGGTCTTGAAATCGTTTCATTGACAAAAGGGGCTGACGGCAGCGACATCTTCACGGCAAATGCGCATAAGCACGCCGATGTCCAGGATTCTGAAATTGCCGATACGGTGGGTGCCGGAGATGCCTATGCAGCCGTACTTGCCGTCGGCTATTTGAAAGGTCTCCCCCTGGATACGGTTCTGTCCATTGCCACCGGGTTTTCGTCAAAAATATGCACCATAAAAGGTGCCGTTCCGGATGATCCGGAATTTTATGAACCATTCAAAGAGCAGTTGTCAGGAGCAGCGCATGTCTGAAAAAGGACTTTATATACAGATGTTTTCGATCCACGGGCTTGTTCGTTTGAACAACCCGGAACTCGGGCGCGATGCAGATACCGGGGGACAGGTGCTGTATGTTGTTGAACTGGCAAAGCACCTTGCCTTGCGGGAAGACATCCGCAAGGTGGATCTTTTCACCCGGCTCATATCCGATCCAAAAGTCTCCGATGACTACGCCCGCCCCATCGAGGAATACAGCGATAAGTGCCGCATTATACGGGTTCAGTGCGGCGGGAGAAAATATATCCGGAAAGAACTGCTGTGGCCCCACATGGATGAATACATCGACAAGACGGTCAAATTCATCATCCGTGAAAACGACTTTCCGGACATACTCCACGGGCATTACCCGGATGCGGGTTACGTTGCCATGAACCTGGCGAACATTTTCGGCCTGCCGTTTATTTATACCGGCCATTCACTGGGCCTGAGCAAAAAACAGAAACTCATCAACGATGGAATGAAAGAATCGGATATCAAGCGGGTATACAAAATGGGCACGCGTATCGCGGCGGAAGAAAATATACTGAAATCCGCGGATCTCGTTGTTGCCAGTACAAACCAGGAAAAGACGGACCAGTACGCCACGTATATGAATTCGGATTTTCCGGATTACAAAGTCATCCCGCCGGGTATCGATGTGGACCGCTTTTACCCCTTTTACCATGACCGGCTGCCCGAGGAAGAAAAGTCGGAAATGGAGAAATATGCCCAGGCAAACCTGCTGAAACAGCTTGACCGGTTCCTGGTGTTTCCGGATAAACCACTGATCTTAGCACTTTCCCGGCCGGACAAGCGAAAGAACATAACCGGCCTCATACAGGCATACGGAGAGGACAAGGAGCTGCAGGCCCTTGCCAATCTAGCCATCTTTGCCGGCATCCGAAAGGACATCGACGAAATGGAGGACAATGAAAAAGACGTGCTGACCCGAATGCTCCTGGAAATGGATCGCTACGACCTTTACGGGAAACTTGCCATCCCGAAGAAACATGACGTGGAATACGAGGTGCCTGCCCTTTACAGGATTGCCGCTGAAAAACACGGGGTATTTGTCAACCCTGCAATGACCGAGCCTTTCGGGCTCACACTGCTTGAAGCCGGAGCTACGGGGCTCCCCCTTGTCGCAACCAATGACGGCGGCCCCCGTGATATTATGGAATACTGTCAAAACGGCATTCTGGTGGATGCAACCAACACCCGGGAAATTGCCGACGCCATCAAAACGCTGCTTACCGATCCGGACTACTGGGAGGAATGTTCAAGAAACGGCATCATGAACGTCCGCAAATACTACACCTGGGAAAGCCATGCCGACACCTATATCCATTCCATCAAACCCCTCACAAAAACCCTTAACCGGTCAAAAATGACAAAACCCAGGCCCTATACGCCCATTGGAAAGCGCCTGACCCAGTTGAAACGGTTTTTGATTGCAGACATCGACGACATTATGCTGTGCGATGACATGAAGGAGCTGAAAAAGCTTGGCCAATGGATAGAAAAAAACCGTGACAAAATTGCATTCGGGGTGACAAGCGGCCGGAATATCGATGAAATTTCAGAGTTTATCAAAAAAAACAGCATACCTGCGCCCGATATAACCATATCCGCCGCAGGAACCGAAATTTATTACGGCAAGGAACTTCATTATGACAATGGGTGGGAAACCCACATTGCCAATCGATGGGAGCCGGAAAAAATCAAAAAACTGCTGAAGCGCTTCCGCTTTTTAACCGTAAAAGAAAAACCGGCGCAGCGGGATTTCAAAATCAGTTATACCATGCCCCCTGAAAAAGACCGCATGTCAAAGATCCATGACCTGTTGTCCAAAAACAAATGCCGCTACACCCTCGCCTATTACGACCAGGACCATCTGGATGTTCTTCCCTATCGTGCTTCCAAGGGAAAAGCCATACGGTATATAAGCTATAAGTGGGAAACGCCCTTATCGAGCTTTCTGGTATGTGCGAATACGGGGGAGATGCTGGTCGGCGAGCCAATGGGGGTCGTTGTGGGGGCGGATGCCGCCAGAAAAGACAGGACCGGAAAAATCATCAAAAAAGGCAAAAGCATCTATTTTGCAAAAAAACGATGCGCCGGCGGCATCCTGGAAGGGATCGAAAAGTATCGCTTCGGCAACATCAACTGACATTTATGCGATCTGTTTGCTTATCCGATCCCGGACCTCATCGCGTATTTTTCTCATGAAATCGATATCTTTTCCTGCTGGATCCGGCAAATCCCAGTCTTCATATATCACCCCGGGGATGAACGGGCACTGATCCCCGCACCCCATGGTGATAATCATATCGGGTGTACCCTCATCCAATACGTCCTGTATACTACGGGGCGTCCGGTACGCCATGTCGATGCCCGCTTCTGCCATTACTTCCACCATCAAAGGGTTTATCTCCTTTGCAGGGGTGCTCCCGGCATACAATGATTCAATGCGTTCGCCCGCCATCGATGCCGCAAAAGCGGAAGATATCTGGCTTCTGCATGCATTTTCCCTGCATGCGAACAGGATTTTTTTACGGTTGAAAAAAGGGGCAATCTGTTCAAGCAGCCCCGCAACATCATCGGCAATGCCTGCCTGCTTTTCCATTTCACCGATTTCTTCAACCCTGCGGTATCCGAGCATATCGATATATTGGGCGCCGATGGCGTCAAAAAAGTATTTTGCCGTCAGAACCATTCCGTCAAACAGGTTTTTTCCCTTGGTTGCACCCACCGACAGCATGAACCCTTTTCGATGCCCGCGCATCGGGTCATCGAGGCCGTGCTTGTATTTTCTGGACCACAAGGCCTGGCTGCGGTCGATCAGGGCCTTTAACACCGCCGGTACGTTATAGAAATACACCGGCGACGCAAGGACAACGACATCCGCCCTTCGCAAGAGTGGATAGATACGGGATGCCATATCATCATCCCTGATGATGCAGAAGCCTTTGCGCTCGCAGTTGCCGCAGCCGGTGCAGGGCGATATGTTCAACCGGGCAACATCGATCTTCTGTGTATGGGCCCCTTTCTGCTTTGCGGCATCAAGGAACAGTTCGAGCAGATAATTGGTATTGCCTTTTAAACGGGGGCTTCCCTGCAGACCTAATATGAACATGGTTGCTTCCTTTTTACTGATAGACCATCGTCCGGCTTACCTCTGCCACGGTTTTTGTCTTCAGCATGCTTTCTTCATAGATTTCGATTTCAGCCGGGTCTCCGTGCAGTTTTTCAATCAGGGCCGAAGACGAAGGGCCCCCGGCAAGAGCGATCACCCGGGCGGCAAAGGCCCTGTGATAGGGATCTTCTGAATCCAGGAAAGGGGTTATATCGGGCAGAAACGGCCGGACAATCGCGCTTCTGGTGTGTGCCAACCGTCCGAGACCCCAGAGGAGCCCTCTCTGAAGGACCGGGTGCTCCAGGAAATTGCATGCGGGTTGAATATACGACAGGTAAATACGATGGTATTCATCGGCAAGTCTGTCGCTCAATGCCAGAATTTCCCCCATAGCCTCCGGTACGCCCCAGCCGATCCCCCCGGATTCATCGTTGAGCATCCATGTCAAACGCCGCATGATGACCCTTGCCGATTCCATATCTTCCATGGCATGCCCGGCAACAACATGGCCCGTGGCCTCAATGGCGCGCCACCGGATAATGGCCTCCCTGTGGCAGTAAAACGATATAAGCGTATTGATCACCCGGCGTGCGGGATATTGTAAAACGGCTCTTTGGCCCGCTTCAAAATCGCTTCCCTCAAGTTTGCTGTAAATTTCAGACTTTACCTGTTTTGAAAAAGACGCCACATTTCGCTCACAGTATCGGCCGGCAACTTCAGGAAATTCCCTCTTCCCAGGAAATACAGTCTTTCGGGCAGTTCCGGCAGGCCTCGTCAACGCATGCTTCCGGGTAAGCCGTCAAATCGGCGATTTCAATATAGCCGGCATCCGTAAGGGAGAATACTTCCGGGCAAACCGAAACACATATTTCACAGACGATGCAGTCGCTCAGTTCAATTACCGGACGGCGCATCCTCGATTCCTACAGGGCGTCAATAACGGCTTTACCGATTTTCTGCCCAAAGGCATATGCCTCGGCGCGCCCCTGGTCATCGGGAACATAATGAATGCGAAGCCCGGGATCGACAATTTCCATGCCCAGGTTTTCAAGATGCCCCCGGATCTCCGCCACCGCCTCTCCGCTCCAGCCGTAAGACCCGAACGCGGCGCCAATCTTGTTTTTGGGTTTGAGCCCCTTCATGTACGTCAAGACATCGGCGACCGTGGGAAAAATGGTGTTGTTCAACGTCGGCGACCCGAAAACAATCGCTTTTGCATTAAGGGCTTCCGTCATGATATCGCTCCTGTCGGAGCTGCGAATATGAATGGGCCTCGCTTCCACGCCCTGGGAAGCAATCCCTTCGGCAATGTTTTCCGCCATGATCTCAGTGGAATGCCACATCGTATCATACACGACGATGGCCTTTTTGTGCCCCTCCTGTTTGCTCCATTCCACATAGGCGTTTATGATTTTAGCGGGATCAGAGCGCCAGATAATGCCGTGATCCGGGCATATCATCTTTATATCGAGCCCCATTTCCTGGACCTTCTCGATCAGTTTGAGAATAAGCGGGGCGTAGAGAAGAAGGATATTGGCATAGTATTTTTTTGCATGATGCATGATTTCATCGCCGACCTTATCGTCGAACGTTTCAAAACCGGCATAATGCTGGCCGAACGCATCGCTTGAAAACAGGATCTTATCCGTCTGATCGTAGGTGAACATGGAATCCGGCCAGTGCAGCATCCGGGTTTCCAGAAACGTAAGTGTCCGCTTGCCGATGTTCATTTCTTCGCCGTTGCTGACTTCCTTCAGGTTCAGGCCGGCAGGGAAATGCTCCGACAAATTCTTGAAACCCATCTTTGAACAGTATACCGGCTTGTCCTGCCCGATATAATGCATTACCCGCGGAAGTCCGCCGGAATGGTCCATTTCGGTATGGTTGCTTATGACGATGTCAATGCGTTTCGGATCGATGATGCTGGAAATATTTTCAAGCATCTTGTCCGTAAATTCTTTTTTGACGGTATCGATCAATACGACTTTTTCGTCAACGATCAGGTAGGCGTTATAGCTCGAACCTCTTTCTGTGGAATACCCGTGAAAATCGCGAATATTCCAGTCGATTACACCGACGCTATAAACATCTTTAGCAAGTTCAACAGCTTTCATGGCTTCACCATCTTGTTCAATAATAATGATTGTCTGACGGTACGAAGATAAAATGACAAAATTTCACAAAGACGGTTGCCCGCAATACAGACAGCCGTCTTTTGAAATCTTACCGGTATTTTTCTAAACGGTCTTATTCCTGCTTTTCAAATTCGTCCTTGGCAGCGCCACATACCGGGCAAACCCAGTCATTGGGCAAATCAGCGAAACTTGTTCCCGGTTCTATGCCATTGTCCGGATCACCGTTTGCCGGGTCATATACATAACCGCATACACTGCATACATATTTATCCATGTTTTTTGCCTCCTTTGTTCTTTCTGATGTTGTTTCCGATTTACAACTTGCCGGCAATTTCCCGGCCGTAATCCTGGGCCATTTTGATGCCGCCGCCAAGGGAACTGTTTTTCAGCATCAGCGGCTCACCGGCCATATTCATCTTATATATGTTTTTCATGGTGCCGTAGATGCGCTCCGGAGACTCACCGCTCCAGCCGAATGCGCCAAAAGCTCCGCCCGCCTTGTTTTCAAGGTCCACCTTTTCCGCCATGAAAAGCATTGTTTTCATGGATTGAAGCATATCGCCATGATACGTGGGAGAGCCGAACACGTAGGCATCGTAGCCTGCCAAATCCTTTTCAGACGCAATCTCCTTCACATCGGCCACCTTGACCTCCACGCCGGAAAACCTCATTCCCTCAGCAATCAGTTCGCCTATCTGGCGCGTCTCTCCTGCCCGCGTCGAATATACAATCAGCGCTTTTGGCATGGTGCCGTCTCCTATTTTTTGGGTCCGATGCGCTCATCCACCCCTTTTTCTTCACAATCGGGTGTATAGCAGGAATTATCCACAAACTCGCATTTGACCTTACAGGACGGGCATTTCTCCGGCGGCGCGTCCGCCTGGAATGTATATCCGCAATTCGTGCATTTCCAACTGGTCATGACATGTTCTCCCTCTATTTTACCCAATGCCCATGAAGGTTACAATATTCCCGCGCCTTAATATCTGCGGCATCGATGCAGAAAAAGGCTTCGGGTGCATCGCCCGGCTTCAGAAACTTCGTATAGCACCTGCCGTCCGCAACCACTTCAACCCACTGAATATAATGCTTCTCCTCCATGGGATGGGGCACTTCGCCGATCTTGACCGTAACACCGCCTTCGACCTTCTCGATCACCGGCACATGCTTTTCTTTTGCCGCGTCCACCGTATTTTCCGTCTGCAACTGCATGGGTTGTCCGCAGCAGACAAGCTCTCCTTTGCCCCCCTGAAAAACCTCTACGATATTTCCGCACACGTCGCACTTATAAATTTCGAGTTGTTTTACCATTGCTTTCTCCTTTCCCTGTTTTCGATGTTTGTCTGACTTTCGGAAAAATGAACTCGCCTTGTTTTTGCTTTCACATGGACCGGCGGGCCATTTTCTCCGAAACATAAGCCACGATACGCCGCTCCCGGGACGCAAAAGCACTCAAGCCACAGGGGAGCGGCAACCGATCCTTATTTTTTCAGCTTTTTGAGTTCCGCGCTTAAAAGGCGGATATGCCCCATTTCTTCCTTAATAATATTATCAATCCGGGTTTTGCCAAATTTTTCAGGCACCATCTCCCTCATGCCCGTGTATAGAACAATGGAGTCCTTTTCTGCAATAAGGGCTGCTTTCAGGATTTCCTCCATGGAGGAGGTGTCAATTTCTTTTTCAAAAAACACGCGGATGTCCGCAAGGGCTTTTATGTAGGCCACCGCTTCCCCATCCGGGTCGAAAACGGTTTCGGCCTTTTCCTTTCCTGCCAGTTCCCTGCGCATTTCCGCAAATATCTTTTTATGGGTAAGCTCCATGTCCGCAAGATTCGCAAGCAGCTTCTTGTGGGCCGGATCGTTTACTTTTTCCGCGGCATCTTTGTAGAAATCCATGCCGTTTACTTCGATGTCCTCAGCGAGCTCGAAAACGTCATCCGCGGTGAAATCGTATACTGTCATTTACTTTCCTCCGAATATTCTTAAATGGTGATGGAAGCACCAGCCGTTTATGCGTTACCTCCAAAATATAATACCCTTTACCAGTTTTCGCCAAGCAATTCGAAATATGCCCTTGGATGAGCACATGCTGGGCACATCGCCGGCGCATCGGTTGCGTCTCTTTCCACGTAGCCGCAATTAATGCATCTCCACGTCGTTTTTTCATCCCGATGGAACACCCGGCTGTTTTCGATATTGGCAGCCAAGTCCCGGTATCTTTTCTCATGCTGATTTTCCGCAACGCTTACCATATCAAAGACCTTTGCAATGGCATCAAAGCCTTCTTCCCGTGCGATTTCGGCAAATCCGGGATACATTTCCGTATACTCGTATTTTTCACCATCTGCCGCGGCTCTCAGATTTTCCACGGTAGTACCGATAATTCCCGCAGGGAAATCCGCCGACACGGTTGTTTCGCCCCCTTCCAGAAACTTGAAAAATCGCTTTGCATGCTCTTTTTCCTGGTTGGCCGTTTCTGTAAAAATGGCGGAAATCTGTTCGTATCCTTCCTTTTTGGCGGCGCTTGCAAAATAGGTATAGCGATTTCTCGCCTGCGATTCGCCGGCAAATGCAGTCAGCAGATTTTTTTCCGTACGGGTGCCTTTGACACTCTTCATTCGTTCCTCCAGTTCTTTTAAATTTACGGGTTACAATATCTATAAAGTGCTCGAATCAATACGATTCCTGCCTTTTTCACCGCAGATCATTACCATTTGCCCAGTTTTATGTGAAGAGTCTTTTCCGATTCCGCTATTTTTTTGATCTTGTAGGCAGAATCACGGACAATACCATACAAAATGCCGCATCCGACATCCTCCCGTTCAAGGTCCCCTTTATCGGCAAGCGCAAGCAGGGAATTAACAAGCTGCAGAGTAGTTTTAATATTTTCATTCGACGCTTTCAATAGTTTAATCCAAATTACACTTAATCAGACAAATATAATCAGGCATTTTGATTTATCCACCTGCCTCATACAAAAACATAAAATTGTAACAACACAGCAAAAATTATTCAAATTCCATGCCAATTTTAGCGATTGCGTGCTGCCTGGACAAGGCCGTTGCTGCGCGATCCCCACAACAAGCAAAGATTTCACAGATGCAGGCTTTTTTCTAAAGGATGCTGCCGGAAACATTTCATATAACAATCAGGGGCAAAGAGGGAAAAAACGAGTGGATTGTATCAGGTTTTCTGGTACACATGTGTTTCATTGACATCCGGAAGGTGTTGTTTCATACTTTTTCAAAGGAGAAAAAATGACTTCTCTCTCATGGCCGACGCTCATCAGCGGCACCCTGTTACAGCGATACAAACGATTTCTTGCGGATATAGAATTGGAAACAGGCGAAACGATTGTTGCCCATTGTCCCAATTCCGGCAGGATGACCGGATGCAGCCAACCCGGTCGGCCGGTTTATGTTTCACCGCAGAACTCGCCGAAACGCAGGCTGAAATATACATGGGAAATCATTGATATGCCGGATTCATTGGTGGGGATAAACACCCAGGTCCCCAACCGGCTTGTTTATCATGCCGCAGAAGCCGGTGTGATTGATGAACTTACAGGGTATGGTGTCGTCAAACGGGAAGTGCGCGCAGGAAGACATACCCGCTTTGACCTGATGCTGAGTGGAAACGGCAAAAAGCCATGCTACGTGGAGATAAAGAATTCAACTCTTGTTGAAAAACGCATCGCATTTTTCCCGGATGCCGTCACATCCCGGGGAAAAAATCATTTGGTGGAACTGCAGAAGCTTGCACGCGAAGGGAACCGGTGCGTGATGGTTTTTCTCGTGCAGCGGATGGATGCGAACCTTTTCAAACCTGCGGATCATATTGATCCCGCATATGGAAAGGAGCTTCGTTTGGCAGCAAAAAACGGCGTGGAAATCCTGGTATACGATGTTCATATGGACCTTGAGACAATCGGTTTGAGAAATCCGCTGCCGTACGACCTGTCTTGAGGCGGCTGGTATTCGTTCCATCCGCTTGTTTGAATTACTAATTTTTGCATTCTTGTATAGACACGATAAATATTTTCGCAGAATATGACCCCGTAGGAGCACCCCTTGCGGGTGCCCCTACGAGGTCCTCCTGATCATCATGCCTATTGATAAATGAAAGGAATTGTATGTTTTTTCGGGATCGAAATCGGTTTGAGATATTGGGCCGAAAAACAATGTTGAGATAGGTTCTACTCAATTTCCGGAACACTTTCGGGAAAATCGTTCAGGAAGCGATACAGCGTGGCCCGGCCGACGCCTAAAAGCCTGGCGGCCCTGACCTTATTCCCCCCGGTTTTTTCGAGTGCTGATCGCACGGTTTTTTCATCCAGCTTCCGGTTGGGCCCTTTTTTGGGCATGGCTCCGTCCCGGCCGCGCAGTTCCATGGGGAGGTGGGACGGCCTGAGGATCTTTCCGCCGCTTTTTACAATGGCAAACTGCAGGATATTCTGCAGCTGCCGGACATTTCCAGGCCAATGATAGTCCATTAAAATGGACAAGGCCTCCTTGGATACGATCCGGGGGGTTGCGTCCGGATTTTCCCGGGAAAACACGCCAAGAAAATGATCGATAAGCAGGGGGATATCATTTTTCCGATCGCGAAGCGGCGGCAGATGGATCGGAATCACATTGAGGCGGTAATAAAGGTCCTCCCGGAATCTCTGGCTGCGGATCTCCTCTCTGAGATCCTTGTTTGTGGCGCTGATAATGCGGACATTCACCGACAACGTCTTTTCACCGCCGACCCTCTCAAACCTGCCCGTCTGAAGAAACCGGAGCAGTTTTACCTGCAGCTCATTTGCCAGCTCGGCAACTTCATCCAGAAAAAGGGTTCCCCCGTCCGCCAGTTCGAAGCGCCCTTTTTTGTCTTTTATGGCGCCCGTAAAAGCACCTTTCACGTGTCCGAAAAGCTCGCTTTCAATGAGCCCTGAAGGGAGCGCACCACAGTTGATGGGCACAAAAGGAGCGCCGCTGCGCCGGCTTTCATTATGGATGGCCTCGGCAACCAACTCCTTTCCGGTACCGGTTTCACCGTATATATGAACGGGATAATCATATCCCGACAGGTCCCGGATCTGTTGAAACACCTGCAGCATCTGCCTGTCCTGCCCGATAATATTGCCGAACCCACTCATTTCAGCGGTTTTCATCTTGTACCGCAGCAGCTCCGTGATGTCCTGAATCAGTGCGAGAACCCCGACGACCCGCCCCTCTTCATCCCTGAGGGGGTTGACGGACATTTCCACCTTTCGGCTTTCCCCCTGTTTCGTAATGATGTTTACGGGATATTCTATGCCTTCGGATAGTATATTCCGCCGGTTTTCGTCCAATTCAGTGACAAACAGGCAGCGCTCCCCGCAAAAGGGTGAACCGAAAGCTTCATGGCAGTCCTTGTAAAGGACATCGTTCCGGTCATAACCGGTTATTCTTTCAGCGGCATGATTGAAAAAAATAATGCGCCGGCTCAAATCGTGGGCGATAATCCCTTCTTTCAGATTATCGAGAATGCGGACAAGGTTCCGGGAGTCCGACAACAGTTTTTCAAAAATCTGTTCCTGCATATCGCTTCTTTTCTTTTGATTTTTTCGTCATTTTTCATGTCTTTTCTGAATACTGCCACATTGATCGCCATGTCAAGAAATTGACTCATATTTTCTGATACAAATGGGGGAAAAATACGAATGTCAGCAGGGAAACAGCAAATGGAAGAAATGCGGGGGATGCCGGGAACAGTCGCAAACAGGGCCGGCAAAAAAACGGTCCGGTTTGCGACTGTTAGAATATGAGATAGGTTCTGAAAATATCAGGACACGCCTCTGTTGATATTGTCCTTCAACTGGGCGATCTGGAGACCGAGCCCGATGCATTGTTTGCCGTTCATGCAGGTCTCGGCATCTTCCGGCTCAAGATAGGTCTTGAGTTCGTGATTGTCTTTTTTCAGGTCAACCACCCAGGCTTTTTTCTCTTCGTCATACTCCACATCGACATTAATACCGCATTCCCCTATGTCTGGGTAGATGTTCCTGATTTTGTCGCAAAGTGTTTTCTTGTCGTACATCACATCCTCCTCGTTGGTTCGTGCCCTTACAGGGATTCCGGATTGGCCCGGCTTCCGGAAAGGCACCAGTTCAAGATTACCAATGAATAAAATACAAACAGCTGAAATAACTGTCAACAATGGCGCATATCAAAAAAAGCTGCACCCGCGGGCGAAACTTGCAGGCGCTTTTTTGCAGATTTATCATATTTATTATGTTTTCTTGACATAAGTCAATGTTATTGCGCTTCAAAAGACGTAAAAAGGTAACAAATCGTTACAACATATAAAAAATTCATCCATATAAATGGTTGGAATGCATGCTTCCGTAGTAAAGGAGATTTTACCATGAAATGCCCGGGACAGGACAGCAGATACTGGAAACCAGGCTCTATATTTGAGGCAAAATGCCCGCAATGCAAAGCGCCGGTTGAATTTTTCAAGGATGACCCAACACGAAAGTGCGGGAATTGCGGCCACAAATTCGTCAACCCGAACATGGATTTCGGCTGCGCCGCATATTGCAAGTTTGCCGATCAGTGCATCGGCGAATTGCCCCCCGAACTTCTTGCAGAGCGTGAAGGCTTGATGAAAGACCGCATTGCCATTGAAATGAAGAAGTATTTCAATAAAGACTTCAAGAGAATCGGTCATGCCACGCGGGTCGCCCGACATGCAGAAGCCATCGCCCGGAAAGCCGGGGGAGATCCTGCGGTTATACTGGCTGCGGCATACCTTCATGATATCGGTTATCCCGAGACCCATTCCAAATACGGCTCTGCGGAGCAGAAGCACCTGGAAACGGAAGGGGCGGCGGCAGCTAGAAAGATCATGGAGAAAATCGGCGCAAAGGAAGCAATGATCGAAGAAATCTGCGACATCATATCCCGTCAGTACCATCCGGGAGCGGAGGAAAGCATCAATTTCAAGGTTGTATACGATTCCAATATCATTGCAGATCTGGAAGAAGAAAATAAAACGAAACCTATCGGGCGTGAAAATATCAAAGAAACCCTGAAAACAAAGCTGTTCACGCAAAGTGCAACAGAACGCGCCGAAGAATTGTTACTTCAATAAGACCAAGGAGCCTGGAATATGAAAGCCACAAGAAAAATCATAGAAATCGATGAAACCCTATGCGACGGATGCGGCCAGTGTGTACCGGCCTGCGCCGAGGGCGCCATACAGGTCATAGACGGCAAGGCTCGCGTCATCGCCGACAAACTTTGCGACGGGCTTGGCGCCTGTCTCGGGGAATGCCCTGTCGATGCCTTAAAAATAGTGGAGCGGGAAGCCGATGAATTTGATGAAGAAGCGGTTGAAGATCATTTAAAATCCGTTGAGGAAAAAGAGAGTAAAGAGGCGCCGCCCCTTGAATGCGGATGCCCTTCCCTGCAGATGAAAACCTTTGTTGTGGACAAACCGGCAGGCCGTTCCAGTGCCGCCGGCTTTTCCGCGCTGACCCATTGGCCGATTAAAATTCGCCTGGTACCGCCAAAAGCACCGTTTCTGAAAAATGCTGATCTGCTGGTACTGGCCGACTGTGTGGGGGTTGCCCACACGAGCCTGCACCAGGATCTTTTAACGGGCAAGGTCGTAATGATGGGGTGTCCGAAATTCGATAACGCAGATGAATATATCCAAAAATTTGCGGACGTATTCAAAACGGCCGATATCAACAGCGTAACCATTGCGACGATGGAAGTCCCCTGCTGCAGCGGTCTGCCGTGGATTGTAAAAAAAGGCCTTGAAAAATCAGGGAAAACCGTTCCTCTGACCGAAATCGTGATCGATCCCAAGGGGAACATTCTTTAAGAACCCATCTCAACATTACTCTTTCGGCCCAAATATCTTTGCTGGATAACCGAAATCGAAAGAAAAAATAAATCACCTGAACACGAAAAGCCTTGTGGTTGAGGTATTTCAAAAGGAAGATATCGTGTTCTGTGGATGTGAAAAAACCGATTTCGATTTCGAAAAAAGGAAAGGTTCTACTCGCGCTGCATCGGTGGAAGCACGGACAATACCGGACAGGGGGCTCGCCGGATCACACGATCGGTGGTTGACCCGACCAGGAGTTCTTCCACCTTTCCGTGTCCCCTTACCCCCAGCGCAATCAGGTCGATGCCTTTTTCTCCGGCATAGCGGACGAGTTCTGCATATGGTTTTCCCACAAGGATCTGCGCCTGGATTTCACACCAGTTAAACGCCTCCGTGGGAACCAGCGCAAGGAGGTTTTCCTTCAGCGAGTCATGGATATCGCCCGGCAAGGGCTCTCCCGGTTCTCCCGGAAACTTGAGAAAGTCCTTGTAAGCGGTGGGCTCCACCACGTGAACGATATGAAGGTTCGATTCGAACTCCTGAGCGATACTCAGGCTTGTGCGGAAAGCCTCCTCGGAATCTTTTGAGAAATCATATGCCACAAGTATGTTCCTGAAAGGAAAACGCTCGCGGAAGGCATCGCCGTCAGCCATGTCCTCCGCGCGCAGCACAAGCAGCGGGCATGGCAGTATCCGCATCAGCCGTTCCGTCACCGAACCCAGGAAAAACCGTTTCAGCCCCGAACGGCCGTGTGTTGCGGTCACAACCAGGTCAATGGCTTTTTCCGCAACGAGCCGTGCAATTTCATCGGTGGTTTGCCCGATGGAAATCAGCGGCTCCCAGTCCACGTCTTCCCCGGATAACCGGTTATCCATTTCCTTTCTGGCAAAATCCATAAAATACTGCTGGTGAGAAAGGGGATCGAAAACCGATTCGCCATATACGGAGATTGCCGGAAGATCAATGACATGACAGACATACAGCTTGGCATTCAACTTTTTTGCCATTTCAATGCCATAAGGAATAACTGTGCCGGAAACATCGGAAAAATCGGTTGCGCACAAAATACGCTCGAGGGATTTTCTCATAATGCCGCATCTCCTTGCGATAGGGTTGGCGTTTGGGGCTTCAATAGAATAGTAATCCCATTCAGTGGCTTATTCAAGCATTTACGAAGTCGTCCTTTTTATTCCCTCTAAAACCCATCTCAAGATTCAAATTTCGGTTCAAGATCGCGGCGGCGTCACATGCGGCTTTATATCCAGGATCGGCGTCCCGTCAACCATATCGATGCGACTTACGTCGATAACATTGCCGCTGATACCCGTAACGCTCAGCACCGAAAAGCCGACGGGGTTTGGACGTCTCGGCGAACACGTGGAAAAAACCCCGGTTTTCTGTCCTTTATGCGGCGGCGTCTGCATGAGCAAATCCTTTGTAAAGGCATCGCTTTTATGAAAATTAAAAATCACTACGATTTCCTGGCCTGCACGGATATGCTTCAACCCTGCCATATACTGGGGATCGATAACGATTCGCCCCTTTTCGTCCGAGATACTCCAGTGCCTTGGAATTTCAGTCTCATCCGTGTAAAAATAACCGATCGGTGACATGGTTATCTGCATACTCGCTCCTTTACCTTTTTTTCGTAAGCCTGGCCACCGCTTCAATATGATACGTATGGGGAAACATGTCCACAGGCTGTATTTCGTCAATCACATAATTCGACGCGAGCAAGGAAAGGTCCCGGGCCAGTGTGGCCGGGTTGCACGACACGTAAACGATCCTTTTTGCCCCCATCGAGTCAACCTTGTCTACTACATCTTTGTGCATACCCACACGGGGCGGGTCTATAACAAGCACATCCGGTCGATAATCTATGGCCGATATGGATTCCCGGATATCGCCTGATAGAAAGCTGCAGTTGTCTATATTGTTTCGGCGGCAGTTTTTCCGGGCATCGGCAATGGCGCTCTCAACGATTTCGAGCCCCAAAACATTTCCGGCCTGTTTTGAAAGCCATATGGCAATGGTGCCCGTCCCGCAGTAAAGATCCACTATGGACTCCCGACCGGAAAGTTCAGCATAATTCCGTACGGTCTCATATAATGTCTCCGCACCCCGGGTGTTTGTCTGGAAAAAAGAATTTGCCGAAATTTCAAAGTCAAATATTCCCAAACGCTCATTGAGGCAGCTTTTTCCCTCTACCGTTTTTTCAAAATCACCCATGCTGACGGCCGCTTTTTTGCCCGATACATTGTTGACGACACCTGCGATATTGTCATGGCCGGCCATCAATATCTTCGCAAGCGGCCCCACGGCTTCAGGGCTGTCTTCCGACGTTATCAGGTTTACGAGCCACTGGTTACGGGACACGCTGTGGCGAAGCATCAGAAAACGCCAGAATCCTTCATGGCTTCTTATGCCGTAGGCCGGAAAACCGGATGTTTTCATGTACTCTTTCACATCGTTGAGGATCCGGTTTCCCTGGTCCGGATGAAGCAGGCATTGCTCTATATCGATAATCTTGTCGAACGTTCCGGGTACATGCAGCCCCAGTGCAAATGTCTTTTCAATACCGGGATCACCCAGTTCTTCCGGCAGAAGCCACCGACGATCCGAACAGGAAAACTCCATTTTGTTTCTGTAGCCGAACATTTTCCCGGACGGAAGCGTTTCGTGAACCGTTACGCCGGTGATGGCGCCGATTCGCTCCATTGCCTCCGCCACGTGCTGCTGCTTGTATATAAGCTGTTTCCGGTAATCCAGAAACTGCCATTTGCAACCGCCGCACGTGCCGCTGTATTTGCAGGGAGCGGAAACACGATCCTGCGACGGCTCGACAACTTCTATGGTGCGTGCTTCTGCATATGCTTTTTTCTTTTTGACAATTCTTGCGACAACCCTGTCTCCCGGAACGGCCTTGTCCACGAAAACCGTATATCCGTCAATCTTGGCAATGCCTCTGCCGCCGAATGCAATGCCTGTTATATCAAGTAAAATCTCTTGTTTTTTTTTAATGGTCATATCATTATTATTCCGTTTGTATGAAGCTGGAGAACGTAAAATCTGCTGCCTGCCGTTGCAGTCGTATGCTGCATGGTAATATACTGTATACCGTATTGCAAACAATCTTGACGACTCCGTAAAAAGTCCAATATCTGCGTTACGAGCAATCTTTGAAGAATCTCACGTACGGCTAAGTACGCTCAATTCCTCAAAAATTGCTCGCGCCTTGATCTTGCGCTTTTTACAAAGCCGTCTGAAAACTACTTTTTACGGGTTCATCCATTTTCCTTTCGTGAAACGACCCGGGCCGGGAAACAAAATGATTATCAAAAAAATTCAGTTTTATGCGGACAATTACCGTTTGAACGGAACCCTCCATCTTCCGGAAACTGCATCAGACAAAGGAAAAACGCCGGTCGTCATCGGATCTCACGGCCTTTTAAGTGACGGGGAATCCCCCAAACAAATATCTCTTGCGGAAAAATTGAACCAACGCGGTATCGCCTATTTTCGCTTCGATCATCGCGGACGGGGAAAAAGCGACGGCCTCTTTTCAACGGTTACGACTTTTCAAGGGCGCGTAAACGACATGACCGCAGCGATTGAAACCATTGCGGCATATACGGGTATCGGTGGACCTGTGGGACTTTTCGGCAGCAGCATGGGGGGAGCCGTCTGCCTTGGAACTGCCGGTGCATATGATATCAGAACCATAGTCACGCTTGCGGCGCCGGTACGTCTTGAAGCCATCCGAATTCCGCCGAATATTATGGAAGACCCCTTGTTTGATGAAATGAAACCGGAACAGATGGCGTTTGATATTTCAGAAAATCTTGGAAATACAAGCAATATACTCGTTTTCCATGGTGACGCCGACGAAGTGGTTTCCTTTTCCAACGCGTTGGAAATTTATGAAAATACCGCTTTCCCCAAAAAACTCACCCGGTTCTCCGGCGGCGATCATGCCATCAGTGACCCGGTCTTTCAGCAGCAGTTCATCGAAGAAGCCGTTGAATGGCTTGCGTCAGCACTTAGTAAAAAGTAAGAAAAATAAAGTAAGAAAAATCCTTTACGAAAAAAAAATTTATCAGCAGTATTTCTGCATCTTTTTCTGCCTTGCGTTTTTTTGATTTCTTCACTATTTTACCAAAACAAGAAGAACGACGGGCAGAAATTATCACCTGGAGGAAATGCCATGAAACGATTCAGAAGCTTTTTCAAAGCGCTTACGCTCTTTAGTATGCCATGCACAATTTTATGCTTTGGCATGCTTTTTTTTCTTTCGTCCTGCAACTTTTTTGAACCTGCCGAGGACAAAAACAGCGACAAGGCAAAAATGGAAAAAGCCGCCATATACATAGACAAGGGGGAATACGAAAAAGCCGAAGAAATTGCAAATAAAA
>JAABUA010000003.1 GCA_011389515.1 Desulfobacteraceae bacterium | reverse complement strand
TTCTTCAAAAATTGCTCGCGCCTTGATCTTGAACTTTTTACAAAGCCGTCTGAAAACGACTTTTTACGAGTCCATCAATCTTGCATTTATCAATAGACATGATGATCAGTATGCCCTCGTAGGGGCACCCCTTGCGGGTGCCCAGCTTTCGGGCACCCGCAAGGGGTGCCCCTACGGGACCATATTCTATGATAACATTTATCGTGTATATATAAGAATACAAAAATTAGTAGCAATGAAGGACACCACGCTCACCGGAGTCTGTTAAACAAAAAAACCGGCAGTACATTATGGACTGCCGGTTTTTTTCAACTATCTTGCGCTGCATAACGAATTGTTATGGCTAAAATTTCTTAAAACGAGTCCGTTTTTTGGCTTCAGCGATACGTGCGCGCCGCTGGGCTTCACGTTTTTTGCGACGCTTGTATTCACTCGGCTTTTCGTAGTTTTTCTTCAATCTCAGCCGCTTGAACAATCCGTCGTTCTGAATTTTTTTCTTCAGAATGCGCATTGCCTTTTCAAGATCATTGTCATCGACTCTGACCGAAATTTCCTTCAAATAATTCGCCCCCTTTACATATGGATTTTTTTCCTGCTATAGTAATAGATTCCTGCAAAATGTCAAGCTGGATGGCCGTGTTCTTGCCCGGTTATATGGCCAGTTTTGATTTCAGCTCTGCTGCAACTTCCGGAACGCTTTTTTCGCCTTTCAGGGTGATGTATTTCAGCGATTCGTCATTTTCTGCCTTGTCCCGGAAATAATAAGCGGCTGCCAGCGTACCGGTTTTTTCATCGTAGTATATTCCGTGGCGCTTGTTGATGGCTTCTTCGTCCTGGTCGTCGGACCGGCTGGAAAGCTCGCCGCCGCAAACACGGCATTTGTCCCCATCGGGTTTGATGGCATCAATGAAGATGTTGTTGGGATGGTTGTTGTCGTTGACGCACAGGCGGCGGCCCATTATCCGGTTCTTGGCAATTTCGCGGTCAAGCTCGATCTCAACGACGATGTCGAGTTTGAGGCCGGCCTCGTCAAGGGCTTTGTCAAGTTGTATCGCCTGATTTTTGTTGCGGGGAAATCCGTCCAGAAGCCAGCCGTTTTTACAGTCATCCGCTTTTAAGCGGTCAAGAATCATAGGAATGGTAATGTCGTCCGGTACAAGCTCTCCCTTGTCGATATAGGTTTTCGCCTGTTTGCCGAGCTCTGTGCCGCCCTTGATGTTTTCCCGGAATATGGCGCCGGATTCAATGTGGGGAAGGTTGTATTTTTCCTTGACGATAGCGCCCTGTGTACCCTTGCCGCTGCCGTTCGGTCCGAAAAACAGAATATTCATACCATTCTCCTTAATTTGTGCTTCATTTTATGATTCCTGATCGACTGTCCCGAATTTTTTCAGTTGGATTTTTAGAAAATTGATTACATATATAAATGACGGAAAAATGTCAAGAAAGGTTTTTTGATTTTATATATTTTTCCGCGTAGGCCAGGGCTTCGTTTTTGTCCACCATTTTTCCTGATAGTCGCTGTATTTCAATCTTTTGGAGGATCTCCGCCATGATTGGAGACGGTTGCAGGCCAAGGTAGTCGATCAGATCCTGGCCGTTGACCAGCGGCAGCTGCTTGAGTTTCGGATAAAATGCGTTGAAGTAGGATTCTATGGTGTTTCGCGTGAAATCCGCAAGTTCGGCAGGGTTCTGGTTTATGTTTTTTCCCATCATATCGCCTGTAAAAAGCAGCATCAGATCAAAGGTAAACGGCATTGTTCGAACAAAAAACCGGGTAAGGGCCGTATTTTTTTTCCGCCCCTGGGAAAGGGCGATAAACAAAAACAGCGGCCGAAGGTGATGTTGAACCAGAAAATGCACGTAATTTTTTTGAACGGTTGAAAAGCAAAGGCGGTCGCTGATGGTGCGCGTCATGGCGGAACCGGTTGTTTCATGGCCGTAAAAATGGATTTTCCCGTTTTCATCCACCGTGCGGACGGCCGGCTTGCCGATGTCATGCAGGAGCGCCGCATGCTTGATCAGTGCGACGCCGCATGGGCCCTGAGCCATTTCCGCATTTCGCAAACGATCGGACAGGGGCGGCGTGTTTTCGCGCAGGACGTTTTCCAGGTGACGGTATGTTTCCAGTGAATGTTCAAGCACGTCGAACGCGTGGTGCGCATTCTGCGGGCACTTCTTCAGGTTGTCCATCTCCGGGAAAAGTGCTGAAAGCAATCCCGTATCGGCCATTTGCCGTACATGGGGAAAACTGCCGGAAGTCCCGGTCAGTTTGATCCATTCTTCCCGGATGCGCTCGCCGGCCACTGTTGGCAGAAAGTGCGCATTTTTCCGTATCTCCGTAAGGGTTTCCATGGAAATATCGAAGTCTGCGACCGAGGCAATCCGAAACGCCCTGAGAAGCCGTATCGGATCGTTTTTCAAGGCGTCCGGGGAGACCGTTTGAACCGTGCGGGCATCTATGTCCCTGCGCCCGTTCAATGGATCGATGAGTTTTTTTTTAACAACATCAAAGGCCATTGCATTGATGGTAAAATCGCGCTGTTTGAGGTCTTCTGCGATCAAAGGGGATTTTGCGGGAGAGATGTCATAGGTGTGGCGGCCGGAGACCACCCGGTATATTTTTTTGCCGGGTTTTCCGATTTCAATGACCCGGCTGCCTGTCTGTGCCGCAATCTCTTCTGCGACAATGCGCGCATCTCCCGTTACCGCAATATCGTAGTCTTTCGGAGACTGTCCCATAAGGGCATCTCGCACACTGCCGCCGACGATATAAACGCCTTTTTGCTCCGGAATAAAATTTAGGTTGAAATTATGCATTTTCTTCGATAAGGGTGTCTTTTTTCATTTTAACCGGATATTCCTGTGTCACGAATGTGTGATTATACGGCCTGATGATTACAATTACAAATGATAAATATAAAGAAACAAGGCCTGCCAGGGTTGCTGTAACCGGTGGTATCGGTTCGGGCAAAACCTTGGTTTGTCTCCGCCTGGAAGAAAAAGGGCTTGTCGTATTCAGCGCGGACGAACTTTCCAGACTGGCGGTTGCGCCCGGTACCGAGGCCCACGGAAAAATTGTCGGCCATTTCGGCAAGCAGGTGCTCATGCCGGATCAAACCATCAACCGGCCGGAACTTCGTCGGATGATCAGCGCCGATCCTGCGGCGAAAAGGGCGCTTGAAAGTTTTATCCATCCGGAAGTCTTCAGGCAGATGGTCCAGAAAATCGAGGAAGCGGAAAAAAACGGCGCGACTCTGGTCGTCGTGGAGGTGCCGCTTTTGTTTGAATCCGGTTTTGACGCCTGGTTTGATTTCGTGATTCTGGTGAGCGTGGATGAAAAGCGACGTATAAAGCGGATCATGTCGCGCGACGGTGTTTCCAGGGAGGATGCCGTTGCCATGATGAAGATTCAGATGCCTGAAGAGGAAAAACGAAAACGCGCTGATTTTGTTATCGACAATAATGGCAGCGAGTCGGAAACCCTGCGTAGCATAGACCGGTTGCATGAATACCTGATCGCAAATATCAGAAAAAAAGACAAAAATAGTTGACATGCAGATTTTTGAGTAATAGTATTATGGGAAAAACGTACCTGCCCCATAATGGATTTGGTTGCGCTTGATTCCTACTTGTACATGCAGACACCATGTTAAAAGGCCTCACAATACCTTAATAATATTGAAGCATTAATTGTATTTACGTTATTTCCGATTTCCTGTCCGAACAGCAATCATGATCTTCATTGCATAACGTAACCTGCGAAAACATGTACCAATACATTATAACCGATTAAAAATACACTATATTATATTTCTATTCCGGAGACACCATGGACTTTGCCACAAAGTTTCCACTGCCGGAACTATTCTGAATTGGAGAAGCTTTCATAAATGAATATCGATGACTTGAAGAACAAAAAAATCAGTGAATTAACCCGGATGGCCAAGAAGTTGAACATTGAAAACATCGGCCGGATGCGCAAGCAGGAGTTGATCTTCTCACTTCTCCAGGCGCATATCGAAAAAAACGGGTTTATATACGGAGAGGGCACCCTTGAAATCCTGCCGGATGGGTTCGGTTTTCTCCGGTCTCCGGATTGTAACTACCTGCCGGGTCCGGATGACATCTACGTGTCGCCTTCCCAGATAAGGCGTTTCAACCTTAAAACCGGAGATACCGTATCCGGCCAGATCCGCCAGCCGAAGGAATCCGAGCGTTATTTCGCCCTGTTGAAGGTGGAAGCCATCAATTTTGAAGAGCCCGAAGTGGCCAGGGACAAGATCCTGTTCGACAATCTGACCCCCCTGTTTCCGGAAAAAAAGATCAAGCTTGAATTGGATAAGAATGAGTTTTCGACCCGCATAATGGACATGATGACGCCTATCGGGTTCGGCCAGCGCGGTCTTATCGTCTCCCCGCCGCGTACCGGCAAGACCATTCTTCTGAAAAACATCGCAAACAGCATGATCGGAAATCATAAGAACATTGTGCCGTTTGTGGTGCTGATTGACGAGCGCCCGGAAGAGGTAACCGACATGCAGCGTTCGGTCAATGCGGAGGTCGTCAGTTCAACCTTTGACGAGCCCGCGGAAAGGCATGTACAGGTCGCTGAAATGGTCATCGAAAAGGCAAAGCGCCTGGTCGAACACAAAAAAAATGTCATTATACTGCTTGACAGCATTACCCGGCTGGCAAGAGCCTATAATGCCACCATGCCGTCTTCCGGCAAGCTTTTGTCCGGCGGCGTGGATGCCAATGCCCTTCACCGGCCGAAGCGGTTTTTCGGCGCGGCAAGAAATATCGAAGAGGGGGGCAGCTTAACGATTATTGCAACGGCCCTTATCGATACGGGAAGCCGCATGGACGAGGTTATTTTTGAAGAATTCAAGGGTACGGGCAACATGGAGCTGCACCTCGACCGAAAACTCTCTGATCGCCGCGTCTATCCTTCCATTGACATCAACCGGTCCGGCACCCGGAAAGAAGAGTTGCTGCTTGACAGCGAGACGATCAATCGGGTATGGATACTGCGAAAGCTTCTTGCCCCCTTAAATCCTATTGACAGCATGGAATTTTTACTGGATAAGATGAGGGGCACAAAAACCAACAAGGAATTCATGGATTCAATGAATTCCTGATGGTTTTACAATGCGGCATTATGCATTATATTATAAAGAACGAAGTGAAAATAAATTAATGTTAAGGAAGGTTGACATGAAAAAGGATCTCCATCCCAAGTATTTCGAAACCAAAGCAAGGTGCGCTTGCGGGAATGAAATTGTCGTCGGTTCGACAAAAGATAATATCAGCGTTGAAATCTGTTCCAACTGCCATCCGTTTTATACGGGAAAGCAGAAGCTGGTCGACTCGGCTGGACGCATTGAACGTTTCCGTCGTAAATACGCGAAATTCCAAAATCAGTAGCACCCTGCAAAGCACAACCATTGAATCCGGCCCGCGGCGAAGTTTTTTTCTGATTGCTGCGCGGCCGGACTTTTTTATTATTATTACTAATTTTGCATTCGTGTATAGACAGGGTAAGTATTCCCACCGAATATGGGCCCGTAGGGGTACCCCTTGCGGGTGCCCGGAATCAGGGCACCCGCAAGGGGTACCCCTACAAGGTCCTCCTGATTATCATGTCTATTGATAAATGCAAAGAATTGTATATGAACGGATCATAAAACCATGGCATTACTGGAACGCCTCATCGGTTTTGAACAGCGCTATATCGAGCTGGAGCAGCTGCTGAGCGACCCTTCGGTCGTCTCCGAAAGGGAGCTGTTTACGAAGTACGCGCGCGAGCATTCGGATCTGGGGAAAATTGTCACCGTATACAGGGGATACCGCCAGGTGCTCAGCGAACTCGATGAAAGCCGGGAGTTGCTGTCCGACAGTGACCATGAAATCAAGGAGCTGGCCCGTAAAGAAATCGAGACGCTGACCATTCAGAAAGAAGAAATGGAGTCCGAGCTTAAAAAACTGCTTATTCCCAAAGATCCCAATGATGAAAAAAACGTCCTGCTGGAAATTCGTGCGGGCACCGGGGGGGAGGAGGCGGCGCTGTTTGCGGGTGATCTTTTCCGTATGTACAGCCGGTATGCGGAAGCCCGGCGGTGGAAAATAGAAATCATGTCCGTCCACTGGACCGATTCCGGCGGTTTCAAGGAGGTCATTGCCATGGCTACAGGCAACGCCGCTTACAGCCACCTGAAGTATGAAAGCGGCACCCACCGGGTCCAGCGGGTTCCTTCAACGGAAACCCAGGGGCGCATCCACACGTCGGCGGTGACCGTTGCGGTGCTCCCCGAGGCAGAGGAAGTGGAAGTCGAAGTGGATCCCGGAGACCTCAAGGTGGATGTTTTCCGTTCGTCCGGGCCGGGGGGGCAATCTGTCAATACGACCGATTCGGCGGTCCGGCTGACCCATGTCCCGACCGGCCTGGTCGTGATCTGCCAGGACGAAAAGTCCCAGCACAAGAACAAGGCAAAGGCGCTCAAGGTGCTGCGGGCACGGCTGTACGATATCCAGATGAATGAGCAGAATGAGAAAATCGCCCAGGACCGGAAAAGCCAGGTCGGCAGCGGCGACAGAAGCGAACGGATACGAACCTACAATTTTCCCCAGGGACGAATTACGGATCACCGGATCGGATTGACACTCTACAAGCTCGATCAGGTTCTGGCAGGGGATCTCGACGAAATCATCAACGAGCTCGCAGCCTATTACCAGGGCCAGGCAATTGAACATGCAGAAGCAGACCTCCCGGAAAGCGCTTCAGTGGACCATTCTTGAAGTTCTCAAGTGGACCGCCGATTATTTTTCCTCCCATGGCATAGACAACCCACGGTTGACCGCGGAAATTCTGCTGGCAGAAACCCTTGGGATCGACCGGGTAGGGTTGTATGTCCGGTTTGATCAGCCGCTGTCCGAAAGCGAGCGAACACAGTTCCGGGCGATGGTCAAACGGCGCGTCTCCCGGGAGCCGGTTGCGTATATCGTCGGCAGGAAGGATTTCTGGAAAATCGCGCTTGAGGTTACCCCGGATGTCCTGATTCCCCGGCCCGAAACGGAAATCCTGGTCGCAGCCGCCCTGGAAATGATGCCTGAAAATCGCAAAACGCCTTTGCGCGTGCTGGATATGGGCACTGGTTCCGGGGCAATTGTCATAAGTCTTGCCCACTCCATGCCGGGCCCCTTTTACGCGGCATCGGATATTTCAGTTGCCGCACTGCACGTGGCCGCACGCAATGCAGCCGTAAACAGCGTAGCGGATCGGATCTTCTTTTTTGTTTCCAGTTGGTTTGCGTCCATTTCCAAAACCTTCTCCTTTGACATGATTTTGTCCAATCCGCCCTATATTCCATCAACGGACGTTGGGCGCCTTGCGCCGGAAATCGCAAATTATGAACCTGCTCTCGCTTTGGACGGGGATGCGGACGGGTTGCGTGATATTTCCATTCTTGTTTCCGAAAGCCATGGATTTCTCGTTCCGGGCGGGATGCTGATGATGGAGATCGGTCATGATCAGAAGGACGCGGTTGAACGGATGGTTGAAAAAAATCTGGATTGGGCGGATCTTTTTTTCAAAAAGGACTATGCCGGGCATCACCGTGTGGCCGTCCTGAAACGGAGCGCACGGGAGTTGCCGGGAACTTGAACGTTGACGAAGGCGCAGCGGATCATCGAAAAAACAAAATTCAAACAAGCATTGGTAAAGAAAAAAGCGCAACGCAGATATTGGACTTTTTTCTTTGCCATCAAAATTGAATTGCCTTGAATGGTTTTATTTGCTACAGTAGCGTGATTTATTAATTTATATTAATGCCACACGCTTTTTGACCGGCGGCCGGGTGCTTTTTTTTAAAGTTGGGCCTGCCGGAATGATAAAAGCGGCGGTTTAAAACCCAAAAAAGGAGCGATCAATGGCGTACGTAACAATGAAGGAAATGCTCGAAGCCGGTGTCCATTTTGGCCACCAGACCAGGAAGTGGAACCCCAAGATGAAAAAATACATCTTCGGGGCAAGAAATGGCATCTACATCATCGATCTGCAGCAGACGGTGCGGATGTTCCGGGAAGCATACGATTTCATCGTAAACACCGTTGCCGGCGGCAAGTCCGTACTGTTTGTCGGCACCAAAAAACAGGCCCGGGAAGCCATTTACGAAGAAGCCAACCGGTGTGAAATGTACTACGTCCACAATCGGTGGGTCGGCGGCATGCTGACCAACTTTCAGACGATCCGGAAAAGCATCGAAAGGCTCAATCACCTCAATACCATTGAAAATGACGGCACGATCAGCATGTATCCCAAAAAGGAGCGCATCGGCATGCTGAAAGAAAGGGAAAAACTTGACAGCACCCTTGGCGGAATCCGGTCAATGAACGGTCTTCCAGGCGCAATTTTCGTTATCGACCCCAAAAAAGAGGCGATTGCCGTTAAGGAAGGGCGCAGGTTGGGTATTCCGGTTGTCTCGGTGGTGGATACCAATTGTGATCCAGATCTCATTGATTATATCATTCCCGGCAATGACGATGCCATCCGTTCCATTCGCCTGATGGTATCGAAAATGGCCGATGCGTGCGCGGAAGGCGCAGAACGGCTGGCCGAGAAACGGCAGGCCGAATCGGACAAGGATATTGAGGCCGCGGCCGGAAAAACCGGCATGGGGAAAAAGGAACGTCATGTTTCAAAGGATGACGATAAAGGACCGGTCGTGGAAGTGATCCGCAAGGCGGTTACCGGCGAACCCAAGGAACAGGAATCTGTTGAAACCAGCGAAGAAGTTGTCAATACAGGAGAAGAAAATGTCTAGCAGCATAAGTGCAGAAATGGTGAAAAAACTCCGTGATCGTTCCGGCGCCGGGATCATGGATTGCAAGGAAGCCTTGACCGAATGTGTGGGCGATCTTGAAAAAGCAGCGGATTATTTGAGAAAAAAAGGCCTTGCAACGGCCAGGAAAAGAGCCGGCAGGGTCGCAGGACAGGGCGTTGTCCAATCCTATATTCATATGGGCGGCAAAATCGGGGTGCTCGTCGAAGTAAACTGTGAAACGGATTTCGTCGCAAAGACGGACGAATTCATTGAATTCGCAAGAAGCATAGCAATGCACATCGCCGCGTCAAATCCGCTCGGCGTGCTGCCGGAAGACATTCCCGCAGCCCTGCTGGAAAGGGAAAAGCAGATTTACCGCGACCAGGCCCTTGAAGCAGGAAAGCCGGAAAACATGGTCGATAAGATTGTTGAGGGCAAGATGAACAAGTTTTTCAAGGAGTCCTGCCTCATGAATCAGTTGTATGTCCGGGACACCAATCTGACGATTTCGGACGTGTTAAACGAAATGATCGCGAAAACGGGTGAAAAGATAACCATTCACCGTTTTGCGAGGTTCCAGGTCGGCGAAGATGTATAGCATCCTATAACCAAAGGGAACAAGGCGATCCAATCGTGAACGAATCGAAATATCGACGGGTGCTTTTGAAGCTGAGCGGTGAAGCGCTCATGGGCGACGACAAGTACGGCATCAATCCGGAAACCCTTTCGTATGTTGCCGATGAAGTAAAAGATGCCGTCGATTTGGGGGTTCAGACCGCCCTTGTCGTCGGCGGCGGGAACATTTTCCGGGGGATGGCCGCCAGTTCAAAAGGCATGGACAGGGCGTCCGCGGATTATATCGGCATGCTTGCCACGGTCATGAACAGCCTTGCCCTGCAGGGGGCCCTCGAAAAAAAAGGGATGCCCACAAGGGTCCTCTCGGCGATTTCGATTCATCAGGTGTCCGAACCGTATATCCGCAGAAAGGCGATCCGCCACCTTGAAAAAGGGCGGGTCGTCATTTTTGCGGCAGGAACGGGCAATCCGTATTTTACGACCGATACGGCAGCAGTGCTCCGGGCGGCGGAAATTCACGCGGATGTGCTTTTGAAAGGCACAAAGGTCGACGGCGTATACAACATGGATCCGATAGGCAACGCACAGGCGCAGTTCATCGATCACATCGACTACATGTCCGTGCTTGAAAGGCGGCTTCATGTCATGGATACCACGGCAATATCCCTTGCCATGGAAAATGAACTTGAAATGATCGTGTTCAACCTGAAAGTTCCCGGCAATATCCGCAAGGTAATCTGCGGCGACAGGACCGTTGGAACGCATATCTCTGATTATGCAACCTGAAAAGGCTGCTGAAACGAAACTTCAAAAAAATGGTGAGCGGCTATGATTGATTCAATTTTCGATGAAGCCAGAGAAAAGATGGAAAAGTCGGTGGGCTCTCTAGAGAAAGAGCTTACAAGGATCAGGACAGGGCGTGCGTCTTTGAATGTTTTCGACGGTGTACGGGTGAATTACTACGGCACGCCGACCCCGTTGAACCAGATTGCATCCCTTTCCGTTCCGGAGAGCCGGTTGATAACCATTCAACCCTGGGACGCCTCCGCGATCAAGGAAATCGAAAAGGCGATTTTGAAATCCAATCTCGGCCTGACGCCTACCAGTGACGGCAAGATCATCCGTATATCCATTCCGGCGCTCACGGAGGACAGGCGAAAGGAAATCGTGAAGCAGGTCAACAAGATCTGCGAGGATTACCGCGTGGCTGTCCGCAACATCCGCAGGGAAGCCAATGAGATGCTCAAAACCCTGAAAAAAGACGGCGATGAATCGGAAGACGAAATTAAAAAATCGCTCGATGAAATGCAGAAGCTGACGGATGAGCATATAAAGCAGATTGACGAAATCTTCAAGGAAAAGGAAAAAGAAACCCTTGAAGTCTGAGGTTCCTGAAAAGCCGGATGCAAGCGGACACCTGCCGTTGCACGTGGCCGTCATCATGGATGGAAACGGCCGCTGGGCGAAAAAACGGATGCTCAACCGGGTCAAGGGGCATGAAAAAGGCGCCGATGCGGTACGCATGATCGTTCGGACTTCCAGGGAGATTGGTATCCGGCACCTGACCCTTTTTGCCTTTTCCACGGAAAACTGGCAGCGTCCGAAAACCGAAATAAAAGCCCTGATGGAGTTGCTGAAGCGGTTTCTGCGCTCAGAAAAGCAGGAGATGATAGACAACAACATCCGCTTGAATATCATCGGCGAAATGGAAAAGCTGCCGGCAGACGTTGCGGACAACTTGCGGCAAACCATGGCGGAAACCGACGGCAATGACGCCATGCAGCTCAATCTTGCACTCAGTTACGGCGGTCGCTCCGAAATCGCCATGGCCTGTGCGGCAATCGCCCGCAAGGTGAAAAACGGTGAAGCGGATATCACGGCGATTACCCCCGATTTTTTTGCTACGCACCTTTATACGGCGGATATTCCCGATCCGGACCTGTTGATCCGGACCAGCGGAGAATACCGCATCAGCAATTTTCTCCTCTGGCAGATCGCCTATTCGGAGCTTTTCATAACACCCACGCTGTGGCCTGATTTCAGCCGGGAGGAATATTTCGGCATCCTCGCCGAGTACAAAAACAGGGAACGCAGGTTCGGCCGTGTCGATGATTGAAAAGGACGTGAATTCATAATGCATCTGAAACGCTGGCTGACGAGTATTGTTGCCGCTCCCGTGATTTCGCTCCTTATCCTTTACGGTCCCATGGCGTCTTTCGTCGGCCTGATCGCCATCGTCGGCGCCATCGCAACCTATGAATATTTTTTTATCCTGTTTTCCGGAGAGAAAAACCGTATTTTTTCTCCCGGTCCAGTCTGGTGCGCATTCTGCGGGCTGTTGATTCTCGTTGCCGCAGGGCTGTTGCGCCTTGATCTGCTGTTCCTGCTGGTCTGGCTCGGTTTTGCCGGAATGGCGGTGCTGTCCATGCACCGCTTTTCAGCGGCAAGCGGTCGGGAAATAATGAAGCTTGTGGCCGGGGGTACGCAGTTTCTGGTGTATATCCCCATTCCCCTGGCAGCCCTTATCCTGCTTCGGGGGCAGCCGAATGGTGTGGCGTGGATATTTTTTCTGGTATTTATTGTTTTTCTGGGCGATGCCGCCGCTTTTTACGCGGGCACCTATCTGGGACGCCACAAACTGCATCCCGCCATCAGCCCCGGTAAAACCATAGAGGGCGCCATCGGCGGCATTGCGGCAAACCTGGTTGCGGCGTTTGTTTTCAAGAGTATTTTTCTCCCTGAGCTGCCGAACATGCTTGTATTGATTTTCGCCCCTCTCGCCGGGATTGCCGGCCAGCTGGGTGATCTTTTCGAATCGGAGATGAAGCGTACATCCAATATCAAGGATTCGGGCAACATTCTCCCGGGTCACGGCGGGATCCTGGACAGGATCGATGCCCTGATTTTTGCCGCCCCGCTGGCATATTTTTTTAACGTGTATATTTTTTAGAAAAACCGTACGGGCAAGACGCATCCTGAACCCTATGGGCACGACGGTGCCGTGCCTCACGGAACCCTGAAGCCGGACTGTTTGAGGCATTACCCATTGTTTTTTGCGAGCGATTAACGCGATATACCCATGATGAATCTTACCATACTCGGCGCTACCGGCTCCATCGGTCAAAACACGCTGTCCATTGTCGATACGTTTCCGGATCGCTTTACCGTTCGAGCCCTGACCGGGAAAAACAATCTTGATCTTCTTGCACGCCAGATCATAAGGTTTTCTCCGGATATTGCTGCGGTCTTTGATGAAGACGGGGCCGCAGGTCTTGAAAAAAGGCTTCCTTCCGGATGCCGCACCGAAGTCCTCTACGGGCAGGATGCCTATATTGCCGCAGCCACCCATCCGGATGTCGACATGGTGGTTTCCGCCATGGTCGGCGGGGCCGGGCTGCTGCCGACACTTGCCGCGATTCAGGCGAAAAAGGATATCGCCCTGGCCAACAAGGAAACCCTGGTCATGGCAGGGGATCTTGTAATGGCGGCCGCCCGTGATAACAACGTGCGGATTCTGCCGGTGGACAGCGAACACAGTGCCGTATTTCAATGCATCGCCGGCAACCGGCGCACGGACCTTCAAAAGATATTTCTCACCGCATCGGGGGGGCCGTTTTTGCACCGCAGCAAGAGCGATTTTGCGTCCATTACCGTGGAAGACGCCTTGGCGCACCCAACATGGCAGATGGGAAGCAAAATCTCCATCGACTCCGCAACGATGATGAACAAGGGGCTCGAGGTCATCGAAGCCGGGCACTTGTTCGACCTGCCCCACGAATCGATAGAGGTGCTCATCCATCCGCAAAGCATTGTTCATTCCATGGTCGCTTTTCGTGACGGATCGGTTATCGCCCAGATGGGGATTCCCGATATGAAAGGCGCGATTGCGTATGCCCTTTCACACCCCGAGCGGTTGCCCATCGGCGTTGCCGTACCCGATTTCCCTGGACTTGGGAGCCTCAGCTTTGCGTCTCCGGATATGGGTACATTTTCATGCCTTGCCCTTGCCTTCAAAGCCGGTGAAGTCGGCGGTACAATGCCGGCCGTGCTCAATGCGGCAAATGAAATCGCCGTATCGGCATTTCTGGAGCGCCGGATCGGGTTCGACCAGATCGCAGGCGTGATAGAAGGCACCATGGAGCGGCATCAACCGCTCATGGCGCCGGGGATCCCGGGGATCAAAGATATCTTGTCTGCGGACATGTGGGCGCGAAAAACCGCTCAAACCCTGATTTGCAAACCAAAAGGAAAAGCCACGGCATGACTTCCATTATCGGCCTTTTAATCGTTTTAGGCGTACTGATCTTTTTTCATGAACTGGGCCATTTCATTATGGCAAAGGCGTTCGGCGTCGGTGTGGAGAAATTTTCACTGGGATTCGGCCCCGCACTGGTGAAATGGAAAAAAGGACGAACGGAATATTGCATATCGGCATTTCCCCTTGGCGGGTTTGTAAAGATGGTGGGCGAGCAGCCCGATTCCCCCCTGAGCGATGAAGACAGACCCTATGCCTTTAACCTTAAACCGGTTTTCCAGCGCATGATTATCGTTGCGGCGGGACCGGTATTCAATTTCCTGCTGGCAATCATTATTTTTTTCGTGCTGTTTTCTGTGGTTGGCCTGATGCTTCTCAAGCCGGAAATCGGCGAGGTGAGAGCAGATTCTCCCGCTGCTGAAGCGGGTTTGCAAAAAGGGGATCGAATCACATGGATCGAGGGAAACGCCATTGAAAGCTGGTCGGAAATGGCCGAAGCGATTGCCGCCAGCAACGGCGCCCCGGTTGCCATCCGCGTCGACAGGGAAGGCCGGGAAACAGAAATGGTTGTAACGCCCGTTGTGGAGCCGATGGAAGATATTTTCGGTGAAATACAGGACCGATATATTATCGGGGTTACCGCGGCGGGGAGCACCGACGTGATCCGGCTGGGCCCGCTGGAAGCCTTTGGGGAAAGCCTTCACCGTACCTACCTGATCGTTGAGCTGACCATTCTCAGCGTGGCCAAAATGATACGCGGCGCCGTATCCGTGGACAACCTGGGCGGGCCCATCATGATCGCGCAAATGGCCGGCGAACAGGTGCGGCACGGGCTGGTCAACCTTCTGGGTTTTATCGCCCTTGTAAGCATCAACCTGGGGATTCTCAACCTGCTTCCCATTCCCGTTCTGGACGGCGGCCACCTGATGTTTTTCGGCATCGAGGCGGCAAAGGGAAGCCCCGTATCCGTAAGAACCCGCGAGGTGGCCCAGCAGATCGGGCTGTTTATACTGCTTACGCTGATTATTTTCGTTTTTTACAACGACATCATGCGGATCATATCCGGAACGAGTTTCTAGGTTTTTCCCCTGGGGAAGGTCAAGGGCCGACCCGATCCCGACCCCGAAAACGGGGGAAACCGACAACCGACAACCGACAACCGACGACTGAAAACTTATGCCCCATCGACTCGAAATCGCATTGAAACCGGAGCTTTTGGACGCGGAAGGCCGGCAGGTGAAGAAAAAAGCGGCCGCCTATTTCAACATGGACATCACGTCCGTTCGCTGCGTCCATATTCTGACCATTGACAAGGATTTTTCCGCCGCACAGTGCAGGGTGATCAAGGACGACATTTTTACCAACCCGGTCACCCAGTTCTCGAGCTACGGACCCCTTGATATTGATTTTGACTGGTGCGTCTGGGTAGGGTACCGGCCGGGCGTCAAGGATAACCCGGGGGAAACCGCTGTCGAGGCGATCGAAGATGTGACCGGGGAGACGTTTGCATCAGGTGAGAGCGTCTACACCTCTCTCCGCTACTGCATTTCCTCAGACAAAATGAATATCGACGACGCCCGCCTGATCGCAGAAGAACTGCTTTCAAACGACATCATCCAGCAGGTCCGGGTTTTTTCCGCGGCCCAATGGAACCGGCAGGAGGGCGTTGGTATTGTCATCCCGAAAGTCATGCTCGATCATGTCCCCACGGTAACCACCATTCCCATCGACACCGATGAAACCGTCCGGAAAGTCAGCGATGAGCGGAATCTCGCCTTGAATGAAAACGATATTCCCGTGATCCGTGCATACTTCAATGACCCCGGTGTCAAGACAGAGCGGGAAAAAGCGGGGCTCTCCGATCCCACGGATGTTGAAATCGAGTACATTTCCCAGGCACGGTCGGATCACTGCAACCACAACACGTTTCAGGGGCGGTTCGTCTACCGCGACCGGACGACCGGGCAGACGGAGGAAATCGACAACCTGTTCAAAACGTATATCCAGTCCCCGACCCTTGCGCTTGCGGAAAAAAAGGACTGGGTCGTTTCTGTCTTGTGGGACAACGCCGGCGTCGGCCGTTTTGACGCGGACCACTATTACGTGATCACCGGTGAGACCCATAATTCGCCGTCCAACATGGAAGCCTACGGCGGGGCCATCACCGGTATTGTCGGCGTGTACCGCGATCCCCTGGGAACCGGGAAAGGCTCGAAACTGGTCATGGGCAGCTACGGGTACTGCGTGGGGGAAAGAAATTACACAGGCGAACTCAAGCCCAGGCTCCACCCCCGGCGGCTTCTGGACGGCGTGATCGAAGGGGTGCGTGACGGCGGCAACAAGAGCGGCATCCCCACACCGTTCGGGCAGGTGATATTCCATCCCGGATACATGGGCAAGTGCCTTGTGTTTGTCACGGCCCTGGGAATAATGCCCTCCCTTGTCAACGGGGCGCCTGCAGAGCAGAAAACCACATCCCCCGGCGAACTTATCGTCATGTGCGGCGGGCGGGTCGGCAAGGACGGCATCCACGGAGTGACCGCATCTTCTGAAAGTTTTTCCGAGAATACACCGGCAGGGCATGTGCAGATCGGCGACCCCTATACGCAGAAAAAAATGCATGATTTTCTGCTCGAAGCCCGTGATGAAGGGCTAATTCAATACATCACCGACAACGGCGGCGGCGGCCTTTCCTCTTCCATCGGTGAAACCGCGCGATTTTCCGGCGGGTGCCATGTGCACCTGGAAAAGGTGCCGCTCAAGTACGAAGGGCTTGACCAGTGGGAAATATGGGTGTCCGAATCCCAGGAGCGCATGACGGTAGCGATTCGACCGGATGACGAACAGCGGTTTATGGCGCTCTCCGAAAAACATGCCGTGGAAAGCACGGTTATCGGAACCTACACGGATTCCGGCAAACTGCATATTACATATAATGACACCCCGTGCGCCTACGTGAACATGGATCTGCTTACCAGGGGATTTCCGCAGTGGGTGTTTGAAGCCGAGTGGATCGATCCGGAAGATCGGGGGCTTTATGAGCCTGTCCTTTCCGAACCATCTGATTATGCGACGCTTCTCTGCGACATGATGGCCCGTCCCAATATCTGTGCAAAAGAGTGGATCGCAAGGCAGTATGACCACGAGGTCCAGGGGGGCTCCGTGATCAAGCCGCTGGTGGGCAAATACCGCGACGTCAACAGCGACGCGGCCGTGCTTCGACCGGTATTGACCTCAGAGAAGGGGTTGGTTTTTTCCCAGGCGGTTATTCCTTTTTATTCGGCCATCGATGCCTGGCACATGACCGCATGCACCATTGACGAGGCGGTGCGTCGTTTGCTGGCAGTCGGCGGTAATTTTGAGCATATCGGCGGCGTGGATAATTTCTGCTGGCCCAATATCCAGTATGATCCTGCAAAAAACCCGGACGGAAAATTCAAGGCCGCGCAGCTCGTCCGGTCCTGTCGCGCCATGGCCGGGATTTGCGGGCAATGGGAAATCCCCCTGCTTTCCGGCAAGGATTCCATGTACGTGGATGGTCACCTGCCCGGGGCATACGGCGAGCATCACAAGGTTTCCGCCCTTGAGACGCTTCAGTTTTCCGTCACCGGCGTGATCGAAGACATTAAAAAGTGCGTGACCATGGAGGTGAAAAGGCCGGGCGACCTGGTCTATATCCTGGGGGAAACCAGAAACGAACTGGGCGCATCGGAATACTACGAGCGCTTCGGCTATACCGGGCGCAACGTCCCCCGCGTGGACGCCGTGTCTTTCATCCCCTTGTATAAAGCCGTTAACCAAATAGTGAACGATGCGCTTGCCGCATCGATACACGGCATATACCGCGGCGGCCTGGGCGTTCACCTGGCCCTTTGCGCCGTGGGCGGAGATCTGGGTATTTCCCTGGATCTTTCCCGGGTGCCGGCAGCCGGAACACTTTCAAATGATGCGCTGCTTTTTTCCGAGAGTGCCGGCCGGTTCATCGTTACGGTCCGGCCTGAAAACAAGGATGCTTTTGAAGCGATTTTCAGAGGTCTTCCCTGCGCCTGCGCCGGCACGGTTACGGAAGAAAGGATTCTGGATATTTCCGCAATCGACAAGTATCCGTTGTGCAGCGTCCCTGTGGCTGACCTGAGATATGCCTGGAAGAAACCTTTCGGGGATTTACTATAATTGGAGATGGGGATATGAAACAGCGGGCAAAGGTACTGGTTTTAACCGGATACGGACTGAACTGCGACATCGAGACCGCCCATGCATGCGAACAGGCCGGCGCCCGGGCCGACAGGGTCCACATCAATGACGTCATATCCGGCGCCGCAAACCTTTCCGATTATCAGATGATCGTCTTTATCGGCGGTTTTTCCTGGGGGGATGACCACGGTGCGGGGGTGATCCAGGCCGTCCGCATGAAAAAGCACGCCGGCGACCGGATCGCAACATTCGTGGAAGACGGCAACCTGGTGCTGGGCATCTGCAACGGCTTCCAGACCATCGTGAACATGGGGCTGCTCCCGGGATTTGACAACGACTACCAGACTCGCGCAACCGCCCTCACGTACAACGACTGCGGCAACTTTCGGGATGACTGGGTGCATCTTGCCATTGATTCCGAATCCCCCTGCGTGTTTACCCGCGGCATGACCCATGTGGAATTGCCCATTCGACACGGCGAAGGAAAACTCGTTGCCGCCGAAGAGACGCTTTCCCGGCTGAAGCAGAACCGCCAGGTCGTCTGCCGGTATGCGTCATCCGACGGTTCGGCCGCAAACGGTCGTTTTCCGGAAAATCCCAACGGCTCCATGGACGACATCGCCGGCATATGCGACCCCACCGGTCGTATTTTCGGGCTCATGCCCCACCCGGAAGCCTACAACCATCCCACCAACCATCCGGACTGGTCCCGCCGGAAAGAGGATCTTCCGCCGGCGGCGGGGCTTCAGATATTCAAAAACGCGGTGGATTATATGAGCCGTTGATCAGGGTGTCTATTCCATTGCCCCGGCAATTTTGATGTCGCCTTTCAGAAGATCGTTGACCACAGACGAACGGTCAAAACCTTTTTGTTGTGGTCCCATTCAAAATTATAATTTCTAATTTTTGCATTCTTGTATAGCCACGATAAATAATCCCACAGTATATGGGTCCGTAGGGGCACCCCTTGCGGGTGCCCGGAATTAGGGTACCCGCAAGGGGTGCCCCTACGAGGTCCTCCGGATCATAATGTCTATTGATAAATGCAAAGAATTGTAACGGGTCATATTACGTTTTTTTGATGAATTTTAAAAATAGTTCTTGAACAATCAAAAAAATTTATAAAAATTATAGTCATAAACCATGTTATTGTAAGGGTGTAACCATACGATCCGTAAAAGTGAAATTTCTGATAAATTCCCTGGCGGGAAACAGTATGCGAACCACAAAGAAAGGATAATACGAATATGGATTTCCTGATCATTGGCGGTGATGCCGCCGGCATGAGCGCCGCAAGCCGGGCCAAGAGAAACCAGCCGGATATGAATGTTACGGTTCTGGAAGAAACCATGGATGTATCCTACAGCGCCTGTGGAATGCCGTACAATATCGAGGACCCCAAGCGCCATATCGATGATCTGGTGGTTCGCCGGGCCGAGGTCTTCCGGGAAAAGCAGGGAATCAATCTCATTACCGGCTGCCGGGCGGAAACCATCGACCCGGAAGCAAAAAGGGTAAAAGCCGTTGATCATTCGGGGAAAGAGCATGAGTTTTCCTATGACCGCCTGTTGATCGCCACCGGCGCATCACCCGTCATGCCGGATATTAAAGGCATCGATATCCCCGGCGTCATGCCCCTCAAACGGCTTTCCGACGGCCGGAAAATAAAGGATTACCTTGCTGCCAACAACGTCCGGTCCGCTGTTTTTGTCGGCATGGGATACATCGGCATGGAAATGTCCGAAGCGCTGCGGGGCAGGGATATCGCGGTCACGGGCATCAGCCGTGGATTCATGACCGGGTGGGACGAACAGATCGCAGAAGTGGTCCGGGAGATGCTTACGGATCATGGCGTTATCCTGCATGAAAATCACGTGCTGGAAAAGATTGAAAAAAGAGGCGCAAAGCTCGCAGTCACCTGCAGCGGGCATACCTGCGAAGCGGAAATGGCGCTTGTGGCCGTCGGCGTTCATCCCAACAGCAACATTGCTGCTGACGCGGGCATCACCCTTGGCCCCCAAAATGCCATCGCGGTGGATGCGCGCATGGAAACATCCATTCCCGGCATATATGCGGCAGGCGACTGTGCGGATGCCTATCATGTCGTAACCGGTGAAAAGACGTGGATTCCCCTTGCGCTTCGGGCCAACCGTGCCGGCTGGGCCGTGGCCGACAATGTCGCCGGCAATGACGTCCATCTCCAGGGCGTGGCCGGTTCGGCCGTGTTCAAGGTCTTCGAACTCGAAGTCGCCAGAACCGGCCTGAGCGTGAAAGAAGCGCAGGCCGCCGGTTTCGCTCCCGCAGCCGTTACCATCCAGGCGCCGTCCCGGGCGCATGCCCACCCCGGGGCCACCCCCATCTGGGTCCACATGGTTGCAGACACAACATCCGGAAGACTCCTGGGCGTCCAGATGGTGGGCAGGGAAGGGGTGGCCCACCGGATCAAGGCGCCTGCGGTCGCTCTCCATGCCCGCATGACGGTTGATGACTTCAGCCAGACCGATCTCGCCTACGCGCCGCCTTTCAGCCCGGTCTGGGACCCCATGCTTACTACGGCCAACCAGCTGCTGAAAAAGTTGTAGGAATTACCTGATTTTTTAAGACTATGCTCATTTTAAAATTCTTGCCGCCCCAAATTTTTTTTGAAAAATGCTTTTTTTGGCTTTATAGTAAATGATAGTGTAAGTGTAGGTTGATATGTAACATAAGGGGCGGCAGGCAGATGTTTCGTCTCGTTCTCATTGAAGATATCGCCAATCTTTCTCTGCAGTATTTCTTCGATTCCCGGTCATCCTGAGGCGATTTTTTCTACATCGGCATCTCTTTTTCGGTCATCTGAAATCTGGTTTGCACACCGCTCCCATTCATCCGAAATCCCAATCATGAGGCTTTTTTTATGAACAATGCCCAACTTGAACGTTCTGTTTCTCTTTTGGGGAAAAACACGGTGGACATGCTTTTGCAGGCGCAGGAGGACGCCCTGTGGATACTGGAAAACATCGGCGTCGCCTGTAATCAGCCGGAAATGGTGAAAGCATTTCAGGCATATGAGTCGGAAGGGCTTTCCTATTTTTATGAAGGCAGAATCTATCTTACGGGGGATCTGGTCCGGCAATGCCTGGAAAAAGCACCCGGTGTGGATGATTTTTTCGTCCCGCGGAACAGTTTTTTCATCGGCGGGACAGCCCCGTATCTCTATGACGATGAAAAGGGGGAAGGCGGCCTCATGCCCACTGCCGCTCATCTGGAGGAAATCGCCCGGATCGCGGAAAACAGCCCGGCGGTGTCCGGCATGGGGCGCGGGATCAAGCTGAAGGATGAAATCGAGCAGCTGGAAATCATGCACCGGGAATGCAGCAAACCCCTCTATCTGTCCATGCAGACGGAAAAGGGGATCGAGAAGGCCAAAGAGATCTTTGCCGCCCGGAAAAACCTGATGATCGTCTTCTGCCTGACCCGGCCGCCCATGGCGGTGAACGAGAATTTTTCCACGGCCTTTGTGCAGGTCGTAAAGGCCGGCCTGCCTGTTTTCATTTCGGCCATGCCCATGGCCGGGATCAGCGCGCCATACTGCTATAACGGGGTGATATCCGTTACCCAGGCCGAGGTTCTGTTCGGCCTCTGCGCCGCCCAACTGCTCAATCCGGGGGCGGTCTGCATTAACGCAGGCTTTCCCACCATTGCAAACCCCATGATGGACTACAACCCCGACTACGGGAGTTTGAGCCATACCCTGCTCAATATTCTCCAGGCTCATTTGAACATGATTCTGGATATCCCGACCTGCCAGAGCGGCTGTACCACCAATGAGATCCATCCCACGGAAAAGGCTTTCCAGGATGCGAAAAACGGCTACGGCCTCTGCAAAAAATACGAAATGCACATGATCCGTCACGCGTTTGCCTTCCTGCTGCACCTGGTCGATTTTTCCATATACAAGCTTAAAAAAAGCATCGAGATCCTGCCGCAGACCACTGCGGACGATGCGCCGGAGATCGCCATGCCGGAATACGATGAACGGGGATTTACATCGATCCAGAACATGGGGCTTTCCATGTACCGGGATGATCCCCTTACCACGGCCAACCTGGGCAAGGTCTTTAATCAGTAATACAGGATGCCGCTTATGTTCGGTATGAAAAAAATCCTCCCGGGTTTCGCCCCCCCACTGAAATTTTCATATGACGCCGTTCTTATCGGCGGCGGTCTGCACAATCTTGCCACTGCCTGGTTTCTGGCCCGCGAGCAGAATATGAACAGCGTGGCAATCATCGAAAAAAATTATATCGGCTACGGCGGGGCCGGGCGAAATACCGCCATTGTGCGGGCCAATCAACGAACCCGGGAGAACATCCCCCTTTACAAGGAAGCCCTGGATCTGTGGCCGGTGATGACCCGGGAGCTGGATTTCAACCTCATGTTTTACAACTGCGGCAACGTGAATCTGCTTCACAGCGAGGCGGCGGTGAAAGCGGCGCGCGTCAATGTCGCCACTGCCCGGCTGATGGGCGTGGAAAGCCATCTGCTGGATGCGGCGGAGACCCAAAAGCGGGTTCCGGCATTAAATCTGTCCCACCAGATCACCCATCCTGTTCATGGCGCCATGTATCATCCACCGGGGGGGATTGTCCGCCATGATGCGGTGGTCTGGGGACTGGCAAGGGGGGCGGCCGAAAACGGCGTGCATATTCACCAGCAGACCGAGGCACTCGGCATCGAGACGGAAAACGGCAAAGTGACCGGTGTGCGTACATCTGCAGGAACCATCGCCACCCCCAGGGTGCTTGTTTCCGCCGGCGGATACTCGGCAGGACTCATCTACCATATGCTCGGCATCAAGCTCCCGATCAGCGTGCTGACCATCCAGGCCATGGTCACGCAACCGCTGAAGCCGCTTCTCAATCACGTGGTATCCTCCGGGGCCTACCATGTATATGCAAATCAAACGCTGAAAGGGGAGATTGCCACCGGCGCCCATATGGATCCGTGGCCAAACTATACGACCCAGACCACGGCCGGGTATATCAAGCATCAGGCCGAGGCTTTGATCGAACTCCTGCCGTGCCTGGCCGGGGTGAAATTCATGCGGTCATGGGCGGGGCTTGCAGACATGACGCCGGATATGGCCCCGATCATGGACGGCAACGATCCTGTAGAAGGCTTATTCATGAACTGCGGCTGGGGGTATTTCGGATTCAAGTCCTGCACTGCCGCAGGCCGCCATATGGCCCGGTTCGTGGCAACGGACCAATGCCCGGACCGGCTGAAGCCGTTTACGCTCCGCCGTTTTGAAAATCACCGGCTCATGGGGGAGACCGCGGCCCTGGTGAATTATACGCCGGATAACTGAAACACGCAGGATAAAAAAAGATGTCTCTTTTGATTCAATGCCCCATATGCGGCCGACGGAATGGATACGAGTTCCGCTATGGCGGCGAGGACAAGGGGCCGTATCCGGACGGCCCGTCAATTTCTCCCGCGCAGTGGTATGACTATGTCCATGCCAATACCTGCAGGGCAGGCGTGGTCAGGGAGTGGTGGTGCCACAGGCAGGGATGCGGATTGTGGTTCACCCTATTTCGCGATACTGGCACCAATGTGCAGGTGTCCGCACCGGAGGGGGAACAATGAAAAGACGTCTATCCCTGCCCACGCGCCGTGTTGATTTGCAGCGAAGAATTCCGTTTTTCTATAAAAAGCGGACCTGCTACGGCGTGAAAGGGGACACCATCGCCACGGCGCTGTATGCTTCCGGGGTCCGGATATTCGGGCGCAGTTTGAAATACCACCGTCCACGCGGGCTTTACAGCATGGATGGGGAGTGTTCCAACACCATGATGACGGTGGACGGCGTCCCGAACGTGCGAACGGAAACCACGCTGCTGCGCGAAGACATGGTGATCGAAGAGCAGAATGTGCTTTTTTCGGCCAGAAACGATCTGCTTGGATTCATGGACCGCCTGGATCGATTCATGCCGGCGGGGTTTTACTATGAGAGCCTGCACAAGCCGGCGATCCTGTGGCCCATGGCAGCGAAAATGGTGCGAAAGGCGGCGGGTCTTGGGCATATCGATCCTGGTTTCCGTTTTTCAGGCATCTGTGATGAAATCTATCCGGCAGCCGATGTCTGCGTCATCGGGGGAGGGCCGGCCGGAATGAGTGCCGCCCTGGCCGCGGCGGCCAGCGGTATGCGGGTCATTCTGCTCGAAGCCCGCCCCTGGCTGGGCGGTTCGTTCGATTACCGGTTGTACGCAGCCGGTGAAACGATGCCTTTATATGAGCAGGCCGGAGAACTTTCCTCCCGGGTGGCATCGAACGGCGGCATTCGTGTTTTTACCCGAACGGCAATGGTCGGCGGCTACAATGACAACCTGGTCACAGCCGTGACCGAAGGAACACCGGAAGACCCTTTTGATTACCGGTACGTTGAAATCCGGACCAAAAGCGTCATTGTTGCAACGGGGGCCAGGGAAAGGCCGCTTCTTTTCGAAAACAATGAACGACCCGGCGTGATGCAGCCCGATTGCGCCCTTCGCCTGGCACGGACCTACGGCATTTTGCCCGGTCGCGACGCGGTGTTTTCCGTTGGCCATGATTTTGGGCTCGAAGCGGCCCTGGATCTCTCTGACCTTGGCGTATCCGTCCGGGCGGTGGCGGATGTTCGAAAGGATGGCCATGATCCGGCGTTGCTGGAAGAAATTCATCGGCGAAACATTGCCTTTTTTCCCGGCTGGGCAGCGGCACTGGCGGAAGGAAACAAGAAGGTCAACAGCGTACGCCTGTCCCAAATCGGCACCGGCAGATCCCGGGCCTTTTCCTGCGATCTGCTGGCGGCCGCGGCCGGGCACACGCCGGCCTGCGAACCCCTTGCGCTTTTCTGCGGCCGGCTTGCCTACAATGAAACAACGGGATATTTTCTGCCCGGCAAATATCCCCCCGGGGTTTTTGCCGCCGGCCGTGTTCTGGGATTGGAAGCCCCTACAAGCATCCGGGCTTCCGGAGAGTGGGCCGGACATGAAGCCGCAGCGTTTTGCGGTGCGGATTGTCACGCTGCGGCAAAGGATGCCCGCAAAGCGCTGGACGGGTTGCCCGGACCCCATGCCGGTTCTAACTGGATCGCACACCCGGGTCCGGGGCGGAAACGATTTGTCTGTTTTGATGAAGACGTCACGGAAAAAAACGTCCGGCAGGCCTTGGCGAGAGGTTTTGACGTGCCGGAGCTGATCAAGCGTTTTACCGCGGCCGGCACCGGACCGGGGCAGGGGGGTATTTCCGGCCATAACCTTCCGCTTTTGGTATCGGCACTTACGAAGAAAAACGCTGCAGTCCCCACCACGGTTCGTCCGCCGCTTCGCCCGGTACTTTTGTCCGCCTATGCCGGAAACGGCCGCGAGATGACCAAAAAAACGCCCGTCCATGAAGCCCAGGCAAAGCAAGGGGCGGTTTTCAGAAGGGTGGGGTCCTGGCATCGGGCGAGGTATTTTTCCGCAGACCTGGATGTGACCGAAGAAGTGGCAAACGTTCGCAGCAACGTGGGCATTCTGGATGCATCCACCCTTGGCTGTTTTCGTATTTTCGGACCGGATGCGCTTTCCGCCCTGCAGCGCGTCTATGCGGGAGACATGTCCGCAATACGGGACGGCCGGATCAAATATGCAGCCATGTGCAACCACGACGGATGCGTGATTGACGACGGCGTGGTGATCCGGACGGGAACAAACGACTACCGGTTTACCACGTCAACCGGAAGGGCGGGTGAAACCGGCGAGTGGATACGCTATCATACCCGGTTTGAAAAGTGGGATTTTCACCTGGTGAATCTGACCGACGGGACCGGGGTGATCAATCTTGCCGGTCCCCGGGCGCGCGACGTGCTTGAAAAAATCACCGATGCGGATATTTCCAACGAGGCTTTTTCGTTTGGCAGCTGGCGGGCGTTTCGCCTTGCGGGCGGCATACCGGTTACCTGCATGCGTCTGGGTTTCGTGGGGGAGCTTTCTTTTGAGCTGAATATCCCGGCATCCTTTATGCAGGCCGCCTGGGATATGCTTCTGGAGGCCGGACGCGATATGGCACTGCGCCCCTTTGGCGTGGAAGCCCAGAACGTTTTGCGCTTGGAAAAAGGGCATGTCATTTTGGGGCAGGAATCCGAGCAGCGCACCAACCTGCTCGACCTGAATCTTGGATTTTTATGGTCCAGAAACAAGGATATAAAGCCGGTGGGGGCCGATGCGCTTGGTCAGGCGGAAAGCGATCCGAACCGTCTTACGCTGACAGGTATCCGGATGGCGGATACCCATGCCGTGCCGCCGGACGGCAGTGTCATTGTCAACAACGCCGCAGATAGGCGGGTTATCGGGTACATCGGGACGATTCGAAAAAGTGCGGCCGTGGGCGCGGTGGTTGGCATGGCCCTGGTGGAAGGCCCGTATACCAGGGAGGGAACCCGGCTGGCCATATACGACGGACACAGCAATATGAATGTATTTCAGCATGCAACCGTGGTCCGGATGCCTTTTTATGATCCGGAAGGGGAGCGAATGCGGATATAGCCGGCAGGAGGCAGATGCATGAACAGCATACAAAGAAGGTCCCCGGTCGTTTTCAATGCCCTGGAAAAAGAGGTGCAGGACAGGGATGGATGGCGCATCGTGAAAAAGTACGCAGGAGAAGGGGCCGGACCGTATCTCGTGGATTTGAGCCACCTTCCCCGGTGGGATCTGCAGGACCGCGATCTGTCTGCGTATCGTCCGGCCGGCGTGCCGATTCCCGAATCCATCGGGGAAAGCAGGATACATGAGACCCTCATGGTGAACCGGATGAACCGGACCCAGGCAACTATCTGGCACATGGCGCCGAACAGCGATGTTATGCCGGATGAGAAGGCCTTTACGGACATCCGCGAAAATACCGCATGCCTTGCGGTTTTGGGTTCCGGGTCCATCGCCCTTTCCGAAAAAGTCTCCCGCCTGGACCTTGCAGATCCCGCGCATCGGACACCCAGCCTGCTCCAGGGACCTTTTGCACGGGTGCCTTGCCAGGTTGTCTTGTTACGCAACCAGACCGGCAGGGAAGGTTTTATATTTATGTTTTCCAGGGGGTATGCCGGTGATGTGGTTGACACAGTGCTTTTCGCGGGTCGTGAACATGGCCTGCGCCCCGCCGGAGAGGATCGCATGTTTGATTTTATTTGATTACGATATTAGGTTGTTAACAGGGGCTGCGAATATAACGGCGCGTCAAATTTCGAACAAGGAGGTCCTAAACGAATGATCACCTATGAAGATGTGACAAAAATTTTCGGCGGCGGACCGGACGCGGTCACCGCCCTGAAAGATGTATCCTTCGAAATAAAAAAGGGAAATCTGGTGATTTTCCTGGGACCTTCCGGCTGCGGCAAAACCACGCTGCTTCGGGTTACCAACCGGCTGCTCACACTGACCCGGGGATCCATAACGGTTAACGGGCAGGACGTCATGAGCGCCGATCCCGTGCGCCTCCGACAGACGATGGGGTATGCCATCCAGCAGATCGGTCTTTTCCCCAACAAGACCATCGCGGACAACATCTCCACCGTGCCCAGGCTGCTTGGCTGGGACAGGAAACGGATACAGGAAAGGACGGATGAACTTCTGGCCATGGTGCAGCTGGAGCCATCTGCTTTCCGGGACCGCTTTCCGGCCGAGCTCTCCGGCGGTCAGCAGCAGCGCATCGGTGTGGCCCGATGTCTGGCTGCCGACCCCGAGATTCTGCTCATGGACGAGCCTTTCGGGGCCATCGATCCCATCAACCGGGAAGAAATCCAAAATGAGTTCCTGCGCCTGCAGCGAAAGCTGAAAAAGACCATCGCCTTTGTCACCCATGATATCCACGAGGCGATCAAGATGGGGGACAAAATCGCCATATTCCAGGACGGCAAGCTGGTTCAGTACGACAAGCCGGAAACCATGCTGGCGCAGCCCAAGAACCAGTACATTGCCGATTTTGTCGGTGCGGACAGGGCCCTCAAGGTGCTGGGGCTGATCCGCGTGGAAGAGGTCATGGACAAACATCCGCCCAATGTCGTGAAAGCGGATACCATGGCCGATGAAGCACTCCGGCTTTTGGAGGAAAAACGTTTCCGGCACCTGGTAGTGCTCAAGCGGGGAAAGGCGCTGGGATATGTTCATCCCCGCCAGTTGAAGCACGAGAGCGTTTCCGTGGCAGGGCTTGCGGTGCCTTATCCGGTAAAAGTATATGCGGATATGGCGCTGAAGGATGTCATGTCCTACATGCTCATGCACGACATGCGGGTCCTTGCGGTGATGGATGAAGATGGAAATTTTACGGGTACCGTGACCTATGACCAGATCCAGAAACGGATACTGGAGGTCTATTCCGGGGAGGACGAGGAGGAAACAGCGGAAAAAACCAAGTAAATGCGGAGGCGTCATGGAGGTATGGAATTATATGATCAATAATGCAGCCAGGTGCTTTGCGCTGACCCTGGAGCATATGTGGATTGTTGGAGTTGCCTGCACCCTGGCCATTCTCATCGGGGTGCCCATCGGGGTAGTCATCACGCGCAACAAAAGCCTGGCCAGTAAGGTGATCGGTACGGCCAATATCTTCATGACCACGCCGTCCATCGCTCTTTTCGGCATCATGATTCCCATATTGTCCCCTTTCGGCTATGGCCTGGGCAAGGTGCCGGCCATCGTCGCCCTGGTTCTCTACAGCCAGCTGCCCATCATCCGCAACACCTACGTGGCGATCATGAACGTTCCCCCGGAGCTGGTGGACGCGGGAAAGGGGCTCGGCATGAGCAGTTGGCGGCGCCTGCGTGAAATCGAGATTCCGCTGGCGATTCCGGTGATTATCGCAGGGCTTCGCACAGCAGCCGTCATGAGTATCGGCATTGCCGCCATTGCCGCCTATATCGGGGCCGGCGGGTTGGGCGTGCTGATTCAGCAGGGCATTGGCCGGTCCTACGCGCCTATGATTTTGGCCGGCGCCATCCTGGTGTCCGTGCTGGCCATTTTCGTTGACGCCTTCATGGCCGGGCTGGAATACCTGGTCACGCCCAAGGGGATCAAGGTCGGAAGGAGGTTGAGACATGGATAGCATCCTGACACGAATATACCGTCTGGTTTTGGTTCTGCTGCTCCTCGGCGCTGGCGTGGCCATGGAAAGGACCGGGCTGCTTGACTACCTTTCCGATCCCTTTGAGTATGCCTACACCCTGACCCTGATCCGTCAGCATATCGTCATGGTGGCGGTAGCCATGCTCCTGGCAACAACGCTGGGCATTACGGTGGGGATTTTATTCACTCGGGCCAAACTCAAAGCGTATGCCGGCATCGTCATGTACATCGTCGGCCTGGGGCAGACCATACCGTCGCTGGCCGTGTTGGCTATTGTCATGAGTTTCATGGGGATCGGTTTCAAGCCGGCGCTGTTTGCCCTTTTTGTCTACTCGGTGCTTCCCATCGCCAGAAACACCCTTGCCGGCATCAATGCCGTGCCCAACTGGCTTCTGGATGCGGCCAAAGGCATGGGGATGAACAACCGGCAGATCCTCTGGCACGTGGAGCTGCCCAACGCCATGCAGGTCATGCTGACCGGTTTCCGGATTTCCCTGGTGATATGCACCGGCACCGCCGCGCTGGCTTTTCTGATCGGTGCAGGGGGCCTGGGAGAGCATATTTTTATCGGCATTGACCTGATGCGGACCGACATACTTCTGGCGGGCGCGGTCCCGACCATTCTTCTGGCCCTGCTGGCGGATTATTTGGTTGAATTTCTAAGTCTGCTGCTTATACCCAGGGGGTTGCGCCTCGAGCAATCCACATAGGAGGCGGGCCGCTTTTTGTTCATGAAACACCCAACAATAACCATAAAGGAGGTCGCTATGTCAGTAAAACGATTGATCGCAGGCGGTTTTGTCATGCTGCTGGGCCTGATGCTATGCTTTCCAGGCCAGGCCACTGCGGAAAAAAAGGTTACCGTGGGCGGGAAAAATTTTACCGAGCAGTATATCCTGGCCGATTTTGCAAGAATTCTGCTGGAAGAAAAGGGATTTGATGTCAGTATGCAGACCGGCGTCGGCTCTTCAGTCGCAAGGCAGGCACTGGAGCACGGACAGATCGATATGTATTTTGAATATACCGGCACCGGCTATACGGTCTTTTACGATCAGGACGACCAGGCGATCATGAGCGATGCGGACAAGGTATACCAGTGGATCCGGGATGCGGACGAGAAAAAGGGGCTGGTCTGGCTGGAGCCGCTGGAGTTCAATAATACCTATACCCTGCTCATGCGCAAAAACAATGCAGAGGAACTTGGCATCGCGTCCATCAGTGATTTGTCGACGTATATGAACGAAAACCCGGACAAGCTGACCATCGGCGTCAATGCGGAGTTCTGGGAGCGCCCCGACGGGTTCAAACCCCTGATGGAACTCTATGACTTCCAGGTTCCTTACGGCAAGATCCGCCGGATGGACTCCGGTCTGGTCTACCAGGCGCTTCGGGACGGGAATGTCGATGTTTCCATGGGCTTTGCCACTGACGGCCGGATCGCGGCTTTTGGTTTTGTCGTGCTGGAGGATGACAAGAACTATTTCCCGACCTACAATCCATCGCTGGTGGTACGCAGCGATGCGTTGCAGAAATATCCCGAACTGGAAGAAATTTTCAAACCCCTGGCTGAAAAATTGACCACAACAGAGATGCAGAAGCTCAACGGACAGGTGGACCTGGACAACGAGGACGTGGGAAGGGCCGCACGGAAATGGCTGGAAGAAAACGGACTGATATGATACAGCGCAAATAGCGGTAAACGGGCAAAAGCCGAAGAAGCCGATCTTCGGCTTTTGTTTTGCCATTTTTATGATACCAGACGGGCAGATGATTTCATGTGCGGAATTGTCGCGTATTTTGGCGGGGCGGAAAACCCCCTGACCCGGATTCTGACCGGGATGTGGTCGATTATCTACAGGGCGCCGGACAGCACCGGTATCGCCATGTTCGGAGATGAACTGTCGCCGGTGCGCACCCGGAAGGCGCTGGGTTCGGTCCAGGAACTGGTGGAGGCGCTCCATGATACGCCGCTATACATCCGGAGCAGCGCCGATCTGGCCGGCGGCCTGGCCGGCATGGACCGGGAAGCAATAGAATGGCAGGAAGTCCGGCGCAGATTGCTGGCGCTGGAAGGGCTTTCTCTGGAGGATCTGCAAAAGAAGGCCAGCGGCGAGCGCCGGTACCTCAACTGGGGTGAGCTGACGGATTCGGAGCGAACCCGTAACCTTGCACCGGGTATGGTCGGACGCCCGGGAACGGGCTGCGAGATCGTGCTTCACTCCAGAAAAGATTTCCGCCGAACTGTCGAAACCCTGATGTTCGATCATGATCTTCCCCCCCTGGTCGTCAAATCGGTCTTTCGTCATTTTTTGTCCCGCACCCTGAGAACCATATCTGAATCAGAGGAAGGCCTGCCTTTGGATCCGGAACTGGTGCTGGGGGAGTTCGACCGGGTATTCGAAGATGCAACCGAGTATGAGCGTGCGCCGGCGGAAGCCCAGGACCCCGTGGAACAGGAGAGCCGGGTGCCCAAAGCCGGGCGGTATCTCTGGCGGGCATTGCTGAAGAAAAGCATTCCGCTGTCTGCGGATTACGATATTGACGGCGTTCGCCGGCTGTTTTGCTGCATGGACAGCCTGGTAATGAGCCGGTTGGGGCAGGATGCCGGTATCGATGAGCAGGTGCACGAGGAAATGACCCGGCGATTTCAGAAGTCCGGCAGATCCGCTCCGGCACCCTGGCAGACCCTGTACCGGGCAGAAAGGGCCCTGAATATTTACGGGATGGCGGCATCCGCGGTCTACAGCGTGCTTTTGCGGGAATCCGACGGCATTTTTCCCCCGCAGCCAGGGGGCATGACCCCGGAGGAACGCCTCCCGGGTCAAACCGTTCCGGGGCATCTCGCCTCCCTCGGCCAGCCGATCCTCGCCCATGGCCGCTGGGCATTGCAATCCCAGGTTACCCTGCGCAACACCCACCCCTTTGTTGACCGGAAACGCATGCGATGCGTCTGTATCAACGGGCAGTTCAGCCCGGAGGTGGAGCGGCGCGTTCGCCGGTTTTTGACGAAAGTGGCAAATGTTACCCTTCGCAGCGAAAATTCCACCGAGTATTTTGTCCAGCTGTGGGGATATTATGCCGGCGTCCTCTCAATGGAGAAAGCACGCAATGAGTCCATCCGGGAGCAGGTGAGTCTCGGCCTGGAGGATCTGGCTGCCGGGAGCCACTGCATCGATTACCAGGTGTTTTACCGTCTCCGGGACGCGAGCCCGGAGGCAATCGAAGAAAGGGCGTTTATCCTGGCCATGCAGGTCATGATTCAGGACGGCGGACAGGTAGCGGTTGCCGGGATGAGCCTGCTTTCCCCCCACCGGCTGTTTGCGGCCAGCCACAACAGGCCGCTTTTCGTTGTGCAGCGGAAGCGCAGCAACGAAGTCATGCTGGTGTCGGATGTAAACGCCGCCCTGGGTCTTTTTTCACAGCGTCAGATCCAGAAATCCGCCAGGAAGCTGAAAAACGGAATGCATCCCGCCAGGGAAACGCTATTGAAGCAGTTCGAGGTCATGGTTACCCCGCTGCAGGGGGAAGAGCTTTTCGTCCGTGTGGAAAGCCGGCGGGCCCAGAACAAAGTCGGCTACACGGTGAAGATCATGGATTTCACCGGGCAGGAGCATTCCGATATCGACCCGTTTTATACCCGCCTGTCACCGGTTCAGATCAAACGGAGCCTCAACCGCACATTTTATGAAATGCATCTCCAGGAAATCCCAGCTGTCACAAAAGAGATTCTGGAAACGTATCTTCCGGCTTCCGGAACGCCCGATCTCGTTCGGTTCGGTATCAACCGGCGGTTGATGACCAGGCGTTTCGGAAGCGGGCTGTCCTCCCTGCGGCGCCTGTTTCTGGTTGGCATCGGTTCTTCCTGGCATGCCGCGTGCATGGCCAAGAACATGGTCAGGGCGCTGGTGCCTGAAATGCCCGTCGTCGTTGTAAGCCCCGTGGAAGTGGATGATATCGCCCGGACAATCGACGCAGACCGCGATCTGGTGGTTTGCCTCAGCTGGTCCGGAACGACCGCGGATATGGTGCAGTTTGCCAAGGATATTCACCGGCATCACATCGTTGCCGTCGCTGTTACGGAAAAGCCGTTTTCGGATATGGCCCTGGTGCTTCGTCAGAGCGGCGGGGTTATCCCGGTATACAGCGGTGAAGAAGTCACTGTGAGCGCCGTGAAGAGCCTTTTGTGCATGCTTCTGTCCCTTGAGGGATTCTGTCTGGCGCTGCTCCATGAGCTGGGGCACCGGGAAAAGGCAGAATTTATGGCGACCCGAATGCAAACCCTGCCGGAAACAATGCAGGAGGTGCTGCAGGACTCGCACTTGCTCGACTGGAGCCGCAAAAAGAGCAATGCATATCATCGCAGCATGTGCCATTTGGTCTTAGACACGCGACATTCCGTGGGAACCGGTATGGAGATAGCCCTCAAGCTGGAAGAAAACAGCTGGGTCTCCATGGGCAAGACCTTTGATTTCCGGGACGTGGAAGAGGCAATCTTCACGCACTGGCACCCGAACAACCTGATCCTTGTCAATGCCACCAACATGGTCCGGCTCCAGGAAGCAATGGCCTGCATGAAACGGCTGAATGCAGCCGGGCTGAAGTATGCCCTGGTTACCTTTGAAAATGAATACCTTGACCATATGCGGGACCTGGGGGGGGAAGAACCGGTATGCCTGCCCAAGGTGGATGACATGCTGCAGCCGTTTGTGGACCTGGTTTTTTACATGCGCTTCGGGCTGGATTTCGGCCTGGCCCACGGACGCCTTCCCGGGGAGTTTCCGCGCAACCGTGCCAAGTCCGTAACCGCAGGGCGCAGCCGCCCTGCCGAAGTGCCGGGGCCGGCGCGGGAGATTGCCGTCCTGCGGCATAAAAACCAGAAATGGGAGGCCCTCCCGGATCTTGACGCGTACCTGCAGGCGGGAAACCAGGTGTCATACTGGGAAAGCAGAAAAGGGGCGCCGGGTTGGGAAGCCGATCTCTACCGGGATCTGCGTGAATTGTGCATTTTGCTCCGAGGGAATAATCCCCTGCGGCAGATTATGGATATTCCTGACGCCGGGCGCATGAAAGCGCTGGCGGACTTTGTCCTGGACCAGCTTTCCGTTGACGGGGAAATTCTTTTTATTCCCCTGGACAAGGCGGCGCAATCGGTTGCACGGACGATGGCAAAGTATTGGGCGCCGCTGCTTGGCTGCTTTATCCGGGTGGAATCCCCCGCCGCCCGTCTGCATACCGCGGGCGGTGATACCCTGGTGATCCTTCTGGCGGCGGATGAGCCGGATGACTATGTGCTGGAAAATATACTCCCGGATCTGGAGCAGCATTTCATCTGGATCGGGCCGTCCCTGGAAGAATATTTCTCCCGGGTGTTTACCCGTCTCGGGGTATATGCCCCGCTGCTGCCGGAGGGGTTGACCTGCAGACAGGATCTGCTTTACGCGGCCCTGTCACTTTTTTTCACACGGATGCTGGAAGAACGAAGACCACAATGGGCCGAAGTGTTGCGGCGTCATTTCAGCCTCACCGGCCTGATGGTTGCTTCCGTATTAAATGACGCCGGGCTTTGGAAGACAATACGCGATGCGGTTTATGCGGACAAGGGGTACGAGACGGCCCTGTTTATCGGTCCGGCAACCGGAAACGGCGCCGCCTGGGTCCGCCGGTTCGACCAATTCGGCCGCAAATTGATGGAATGGTATGATTTCGGGTTCGCCGCCCACGGCCCTTTGGTTACGGTCGACAACCGGGTCGCAGACAAATTCGTGGCCCTGGAGAGCCGTGCGGATTTGGCAGCCATTTACGGAGAAAAGCGGGTTCGCAGCTGGGAGAAGAAATATTTTCATGGGGGTTCCCTGGACAATGTTTTCGGCAGGAATGCAAAGCCGCCGGAACCGGCGCCGGTTGCACCGTTTTATGCCCAGCGGCAATGGTATCTCCCGGAGCTAAAGGCCGGCTACGACTGCGGGCAGGACAACCCGGTCATCATCGACGCCGCCTCTGAGCAGTCCTTTGGCCAGGCCCTGGACGAACTGTCCACCTTCGGGTGCCGATTTGCCCGCATGACCGTCATCTCCCAGGGGGCGTTTTCTGCCGGAAACCGGCTGGCGGCATTCCATCCCCATCCCATAAGCCACCTGCTTTTGCTGCCGGACCTGGGCGAACCGTTTTCAGACTGCCTCCTGCCGTTTCTGCAGACCCTCATCGCCGCGGCCATGGCCGCGCGCACAAATTCGTAGGCAATCCGTCCGGCAATTGCCGATTTTTTGCATTCGTGTATAGACACGATAAATATTCCCACAGAATGTGGACTCGTAGGGGCACCCCTTGCGGGTGCCCGGAATCAGGGCACCCGCAAGGGGTGCCCCTACGAGGTCCTCCTGATCATCGTGTCTATTGATAAATGCAAAGAATTGTAAAATACTTCAGCAGCCAGGCTTTCCGTGTCCAAGTGACCCATTCTTTTTATTCGATTTCGATTTCAATCGATTATCAAGCAAAGATATTTGGCCCGAAAGACAATGTTGAAATTTCTGTGTACGTGTGAAAAATAGTTACAATCGCCTCCCTGCTTTTTATCTTCACCGCAACTCCCTGCAATAACGCGATTTGCAAATCACCCGGATGGCCGCCAGGGGTTTTGCAATGATCGCAATCGTTACAGACCGTCGTTTTTTCCTTTCCGAGCCTATCCTTATTTTTCATCTAAATTTCAATTTTTTTTATCATAAAATACATAAAAATCGATTTGTTATGCGTAAACAGACCGTATCCGCATTGTTTGATAACTGTTTCGGCATACCCTTTGAAAGGCTTTCCGGTAAACATCAAACAAGCAGCAGGATACTTCCAAATGACCAAAAAATCCGGATTCACGATGATCGAGCTTTGCGTTGTTCTGGCGATTCTCGCCGTGGCCGCATCCCTTGCCGTGCCCAACCTTGTTGCCAGGCGTGCAGATGGGGAATTCAGAGACGCTTTGAAGCAATCCATATCGACCATGAAAAGCGCAAGGATGCACGCCGTCAGGGACAACGCGCACACGGTGATTATTTTTGACGCCAATGAAAATGTTTTCCGGGCATTTGTGGATAATGACCGGGACCACACATACCATCCGGATACGGACCGGCTGATCGGGGTGTATGACGTCCCGGCAAGTGTTTCCATCAGCAAAAGTACGTTTCCGAAGGCAAACCAGGAGGCGGGCCGCCATTACTGTTCGTACAATACCCATGGATTGCCGGTAAAAGCGGGTCGCATTGAACTCACCGGAAAAACCGGGCGGACGGGCAAAGTGATTCTTGCCATGAGCGGTAGAATCCGGGTGGAGTGATCGGTTATAAGGGGGGGAAAATGAACAACACGCGCGGCATCACCCTGGTGGAGATCCTTGTGGCCCTGGCCATGGGATCCATGCTCATGGGGGCGGTTTACACGGTGTATGTCAACCAGGTAAAAGGGCAGGCCGTGCAGGAATCCACCCTGGATTTGCAGCAGTCTTTCCGGGCGGCCCTGCTGGTAATGAAAGATGAAATCCGGACAGCCGGTACGGACCCCACCGGCAAGGCCGATGCTGAAATCCTCATTGCCGCGCCGGATGAATTTCATTTTACCCGGGATGTTGTCCATGCAAGCGGCAAGGGCCGTTTTGACGGTAAAACCAGCGGTCCCAAGGAGGATATCCGCTATAAAGTAAACACCAACGGCGATCTGGGCCGGGAAACCTGCCGACCGGCGGCAAACGGCGGAAAAACGTGCAGCGGGCTGCAAAGCATCCTGAACAATGTCGATATCCTTGCGTTCATCTATTTAGATGAATACGGCCAGCGACTTGCCCCGGCGGATTTGCAAACGCCCGCCCACAGAAAACGCATCCGCCAGATCCAGGTGACCATTGTCGCACGCTACGGACATTCCAACTGGGGCCTGCCGGCCGGGTATACGGACAAGCGCATCTACAAAAATCAGTTTGGCGAACCATTGGTAGAAAAACCTTTTGCCGACAAAAACCGCCGCCTCAAGCTTGCCACCACCATCGCCCGCAGAAATCCGTAGAGAAGGTAATACCGCCATGCATCTTTTTTCAAAACCACATGCCGGCTACACCATCATCGAGGTGTTAATCGCAGTGGGCATTTTTGCCATCGGCTTTCTCGCGGTTGCCGGTTTGCAGATCCGGGCGGTCAATTCCGCCACAAACGCGCGCGTTATCACCCAGGCCCTGGAAATGGCCGACGCCCGCGCGGAATTTTACCACGCACTCCCGCTGTATCCGAATTTCACCGACACCACCCTTTCTTCCGCCGAACGCTTTGAAACCCCGGCGCAACTCTCCGAAGGGCTAAACGAGACCCACGCCCGCGGATATACCATTCAAACCAGGATCAAAGATAACCAGCCGTTTGCCGCCGTTGAAAACATTTATACCCATAGTGCAGATCCGGCCACGGTTGTGGTTTCAAAAACCATTTCCATTGCAGTCTTTGAAACCGCCCATCCCGGAAAAATCCTTGCGGAAATGGAAATGGTCAAAATATGGGACAAGGATCTGTGATGAAAGACCGTGAATCCGGCACCATACTGGCGGTCGTGCTGATGATCATGATGCTTCTGACCCTGGGGGGAATGTCCGCCATCCGCCTTTCCATGGTTGAATCCTTCATCGTCCGAAACGCCGGGCTGTATAAACAGAACCTTCACCTGGCGGAAGCCGCCGCCATGGAAGGGGTGCGTGAAATCCTAAACGAGAAAAACCCTTCCCGGCTCAAACCGGGCGGACAGCAATGGATCTGGCGCATGCAGGACTGGAAGGATTCCGCAGCAAAAGGGATTCCACAGCAGGGGTATGCCGTGCCGCGTGTTGTAACGGAAAATATTGTAACCACCGTCAAGCAGCGCGGCGAAGAAGACGCGGACACCCTTCGCTATTATCTTGCTGGATGGGAGGCGGACGGCGGCAGTTCCCTGAAAAGTGGCCAGACGGCCCGGTGGTGGAAGGGAAGGGTGATTGGAGTATATGATTCCCCCCGATATGGCCGGGCGTGGGTGGAGGTTGGTGTTTTAAAAAAGTTTTAAAAAAGGAAGGAATATGATCATGTCCCGATGCATTGCCCTGATTGCGGCCATTCTTGTTTTCGCCCATTCTTCCACAACCTTTGGCGCAACCGGCCTTTTGTCTGCAAGCACGGCCAGCCTGCAGGCAGACACCCTGCTGTTTCAGGGCACAACCGGTCCTGATGGATCAGGAGATCTGACCGCACAACGTCTGAACATGGATACCGGGGCGCCTGTGGGTATCCAATGGAGCGCCGCGCAAAAACTGGACGCGCGAAATGTAGAAATCCATCCCCGTCTGATTTTCACCTATCGCGATGATACCAACTGCGGCGTTTTGTTTGCCTGGGACCATCTAAGTGAAACCCAGAAGCAGCAATTGGGCGGAGACGGCCAGGAACCACAAGGTAGCGATGTCCTTTTATACCTTGCCGGCGACCGAAGTTTGGAAGATGATGTTCATTTCCGCATACGGAAAAGCCTTATGGGCGGCATCCGTCATTCCCGGCCGGTTTTTCATGAGGGCGTGGTTTACGCAGGTGCAAACGACGGCATGCTCCACGCATTTGACGCCCGGTCTGGAGAGGAACATTTCGCCTACATTCCCAACCTGTTGTTTGAATCCCTCCCGCTTTTTGCGGATCCGGACGTTTCACAAGGCTGTTATGTCGATTCCACGCCGTTTGTAAAAGAGATCACCCCCGCATCCGGAGACACGTGGACAGCCCTGGTGGGCGGGCTCGGAAAGGGGGGCAAGGGGATTTACTGCCTGGACGTATCGGATGCCGGATCCGTGAATGCGTCCGGATCCGATGCCATGTCTCTTGTGAAATGGGAATTTTCAGACCCGGACCACATGGGATATACCACCGGCCGCCCCCTGGTTGTCAAGACCCGCGCGGGGCACGTCGTCATAACCGGCAACGGCTATGACAGCGCCGGCGGGGAAGCCGTGATATTTGTCCTTTCAGATATTAAGAGCGCTCACCCGGTGGCATCCGCCTTTCATACCGGCGCACAGGGGAATAACGGCATCAAGGGGGATATCACGGCCATTGATGCAACCGGCGATGGATATTCAGATTTCGTCTATGCAGGCGATCTCCATGGCAATATCTGGAAGCTCGATATCCGGGATACGAATATCCATAACTGGGATTTTTCCTATACCGCTCCCCATGGGCCCCGTCCTTTTTTCACGGCCCGCACAAGCAGCGGCAAGGCCCAGCCGGTGACAACCGCCATTGATGTCATGCTTCACTGTGACGATGACCGCGAAGGCTTTCTTCTGCTGTTCGGCACCGGAGATGCAGATATGGATGCTCCCAGCGCTGTAGCCAATACGGTATACGGGCTCTGGGACTGGCAGAAACAATGGGAAATCATCGGAGGCAGCATGGATGCCGGCGCGGATAAATCCTTCGGCCCCTTTTCACGGCCGGGACTGGAAAATCTTGAAAATTATTACGGCGACACGTTTGGGCTTCCTGAAATACGAAATCTGAAACTCCTGGAGCAAAGCGTCCAGGAAACCAGAAAAGAGCACGAAGAAACCTGGGTGATCATGACCCGCCGTATGATGAACTGGTGGGACCCGAAAACCGGCACCGGAGATCACGTGGGCTGGTTTTTCGATCTTCCCAAGCCCGGGGAGCAGATCATTCACAACCCCGTGTTTCAGGACGGTGTAGCAATGGTCATCAGTACCATACCGAAAAAAAACACCCCCGCGCAAGCCGCCGTGCTTTATATGATCGATGCGTGCAGCGGCGGAGAGCCTTCCCAGACCCGGTTGGATGTCAACAGGGACGATAATGTCGCCGGAGATGATACCGTAACAGACAGGAAAGGTTCAAAAAGGCGGCCGGCGGGGATTCAGATAAACTCTGGGGAATCCTTTCCGTTTATCCTGGCTCCTTTTTTGTACCTCCCCGGCCCGGAAGGGGACGACGATTTTCAGATCATCCGGCTGCGCCAGAAACGTTCCGGAGCGATCTACTGGTACATTCCCGATTATAAATGGTAGGAGGCCCTTGCTTACCAATCGCAATCGAAATCGGTATTGCATGATCGACAGAAAAGAATCGGTCACTTGGACACGAAAAGCGTGGCGGTTGCCGTATTTAAAAAAGAAAGAAGTCGTGTTCTGTGAATTTGAAAAAAACCGATTTCGATATCGATTTCGAAAAAATCAAATCCAAACAAGCGGATGGGCGGAATCTGAACGCAACTCAATTACTTCCCGCATATTCTTCAGCAGTTCTTCAACCGTTTTCCCCTGGGAGTGGCAGGCTTTCAGTATCCTTATTCACTCGCCTTGAAGGCCGTGCCGTCGGGGATATTGTCCAGGGAATTGATGATCAGAACGGTTGCCGTGGTGGCTTCCGTATGCAGGACAATCGCTTCTCCCATCGATTCTTCCGTGAGCATCAACCGGTCCATGCCTTTTCTGCCGGCAGAGGCTGTTTCCTGGTAGAAAAAGGTGTAGGCCTGTCCGGGTTTAACCCTGTCATTGCTCCCCTTGTCAAGAAAGGCCACCATGTGCTCGCCGATCAGCGCACGGCCGTCTTCCGCTTTGATCATGCGGCCTCTCAGGCCGGGAACCGCATCGCGCAGCTGGATGTCTTCGGATCGGGTCACAAAAGGCATGATCAGGTCGCCTTCACGGATATCGCGGAAAGCAGCGACAATCGTGGAAACCGCAAACGAATCCTCCACCTGGACCACTTCCGCAATCCCTACGATGAGATGCTGGATTCCGACATACTCATGCGTCACCGGATCATTGATCGGGCTGATCGTCCGGTAAATGGCATAAATGCCGCCTTCAAAAAGTTCTTCTGCGTCTTCGGCCGGTTTTATGAACAGCTTGTCGCCGGTGGACATGAGGCGTTTGTCATCTTTTACCTTGATAATCGACCCATAATTCTCCGCCTGGGTTTCGCGGATAAACCCGACCGCGTTAATGGCGGAATAGTTTAAGTACTTGTCCGGTTCGGACAGGTCGACCGCTGTCGGTGTTTCCCTTTGATCTTCCCAACTTTTCGCATAAATCCGGATTTTCTGGCCGGGATAGATCAGGTGGGGGTTGGCGATGTCCGGGTTGTGCTGCCACATATCCGGCCACTGCCACGGGGAGTCGGAAAACTTTTCCGACAGGTCCCAGAGGGTGTCTCCTTTTTGGACGATGTAGTAAAAACCGGAGCCGGTCTCAATGATATGCTGTTCAATATCTGCATGGGTTGCGGCAGGCAGCAGACATGCCAGTGCGATACAGAACAGGAAATATTTGATCTTTTGGTATGCTTTACATTTCATGATCGGCCCCTGTGTTTTGGATGAACGAAACGGGTTGATACGGATAGATAACCAGTTATTTTCCTACAAGGTTTTTTTCTTTTTGTCAATAGCCGTATGCGGTCGTTGAAAACCCTTTTTGCGAATTGACACGTTGGTGGATTCGTGCCATACCTACTGTCATTGCGCACATTTGCAGCGCACAATGGAATGTTTTTTGGAGAAGTGTAGAATGGATATCAATATCGTCGCACTGGTTATACTGGCTGCCCTGCTGATCGATACTGCCGTGCATGCGGCCGCGGATATCCTCAATATCAGAGATGCCGGGACGCACCTGCCAAAGGAATTCGAAAGATACTATGATGCGGACCGGTATCGCATGTCCATCCAATACGCCGTGGCCAATACCCGGTTCAAGTGGGTGGTGACCGTATTCAACCTGGTATTGTTTTTGGGGTTCTGGTTGCTGGGCGGATTTGCGATGCTCGATCAGTGGGTGCGGGAAATCGCGCAATCAGAAGTGCTGCGGGGCATTGTTTTTATCGGTATGCTTGGTTTTGCCAAAGCCGTTATTGCACTGCCGATTTCCGTGTATGGAACATTCGTGATCGAAGAGCGCTTCGGGTTCAATAAAACCACGCCAAGGCTTTTTGCAGCCGATATCCTCAAGCAGTTTCTGCTGGCTGCCGCAATCGGCGGTGCTGTGCTTGCCTGCATTCTCGCGTTTTTTGTTTATGCCGGGGCCCTTGCCTGGCTCTATTGCTGGGTTGCGGTTACCCTGTTCATGCTGGTCATGCAGTTTGTGGTGCCGACGTGGATCATGCCCCTTTTCAACCGGTTTGAACCCCTTGCCCCCGGGCCGCTGAAAACCGCCATTTACGACTATGCCCAAAAAATACGGTTTCCTGTAAAAAATATCTATGTGATGGACGGTTCCAAACGCTCGGGGAAATCCAACGCTTTTTTTGCGGGGTTTGGAAGCCACCGGAAAATCGTGTTGTACGACACCCTTGTGGAGAATCAGACCACCGAAGAACTGGTTGCGGTGCTGGCCCATGAAATGGGGCACTACAAGAAAAGGCACATTCTGTGGATGCTTGCTGCTGCCGTTGCACAGGCAGGGCTTCTTTTTTACCTGCTTTCCTTCTTTATCACATCCCCCATGCTGGCAGAGGCCTTTTTCCTGGAGGAGGTTTCGGTGTATGCCGGGCTGGTGTTTTTTTCCATTTTGTATTCGCCCATCGACATGGTGATCAGCCTGTTTTTCCAGGCCTTTTCCCGGAGAAATGAATACCAGGCAGACTGCTTTGCCGCAGAAACGACCCGCGATCCAAAGGCGATGAAAACGGCGCTGAAGAAGCTGGCGTCCCACAACCTGGCAAACCTCAACCCGCACTGGTTTTACGTGCTGCTCAATTATTCCCACCCACCCATTTTAGAACGCCTGGAAGCCATTGACCGCTGCGCCGGGGGATGATGGGGTGCAAAAAAGGACCTCGTTTTTTCGATTTCGATAATCCAGCAGAAAGAGTTGGCCCGCCCTCTATGCCGGATAACCGGTAATATCCCGGATGGACTGGTACAAAGGCTTCAGGCGGTCGTACATCTTGAGATATACCTTCTGATAGAGATCGTCATAGAGCCTGTGGTTTTCTGCGATGGGTTCGAACCGATCCCCCATGTGGGTCATGGCGCTGATGGCCTTGTCGTAATTCGGGTACAGCCCCAGCCCCACGGCCGCGTTGATGGCCGCACCAAGCCCGGATGTCTCGTAAAGATGGGGGCGTGAGGTGGGGAGGTTGAAAATGTCTGCGGTCACTTGCATGGCATTTCTGCTCTGAGAGCCGCCTCCGGAAACCCGAAGCTGGGTGATGGGTATTTTTGTCCGCTTTTCAATGCGCTCCCTTCCTTCGCGCAGCGCGTAGGCGAGCCCTTCCAGGATGGCCCGGTAGATGTGCCCCCGGGTATGAATGTCTCCGAAACCGATGATGCTTCCCTTGGCTTCCGGACCCGGGAAAACCAGGCCTGGCGTCCAGTAGGGCTGCAGCATGAGCCCGGTACACCCGGGGGGAATGTCGTCGATGAGCCGGTCAAACAAAATTTCGGCTTCCGTTCCCATTTGTTCAGCCTTTTCAATCTCCTTGTGCCCGAACTCGTTCTTAAACCAACTTACCATCCAATACCCCCTGAATATCTGAATTTCCATGGAATATTGGCCGGGTATGGATGACGGGTACGGGGGGATCAAAAACACCGGCTCCACGTATTTGCTGTGGGTGACGTTGATGGTGGCGGTGGTGCCGTAGCTGATGCAGCCGATGTCCGGCGTGAGGCTGCCGGACCCGATGACTTCGCAGGCTTTGTCCGCGGCCCCGGCAATAACGGGAATCCCCCGGGGAATCCCTGTTTCCCGGGAACAGGCTGCGGTGATGTTTCCCATGACATTGCCCGGTTCGAACAGACGGGGGAGCATCTCCGGGGGGATTCCTACCCCCTTCCATTTCCAGTCCGAGGATTTGGCCCAGTCAAGGCGCTTGAAGTCAAAAGGGACGTAGCCCACCTGGCTTGCCGTGGAATCGACGAAATCGCCTGTGAGCCGGTAATTGAGAAAGCCCGATAGAAGCAGATACCTGTGCGTTTGTTTCCATATGTCCGGCTGGTGGGTCCGGATCCAGTTGGCCTCGGCCTCCCGTTGAAAGTTGGAAACGACGCTGCTTGCACCGGCTACCTTGAACAGCAGCCCCCACAGTCCGCCAATGGGGGGAAGGCCTTCGGTTTTCCGCTGATCAAGCCATAAAATCGCCGGGCGCAGAGGTTTTCCGGATGGATCCACATTGACGACCGTGCCGCGCTGGGTGGTGACGCAGACGCCGGCAATGCGGGTTTTATCGACCTGTTTGTCCTCCCACAGGCCCTTGCAGGCGCTGCACAGGGTGTTCCAGTACAGCTCCGGGTCCTGTTCGGCCCATCCGGGTTTATCCGAAAAATAGGGCTCAAAAGGAATTTTGACGATGGCGGTCATCTGCCCGTCCATGTCGAATGTCATTGCCTTCAGGCTCTGGGTGCCGTTGTCAATGGAAAGGAGCAGATCTTTGTCGGCCATGGGGGTTTTTTCCTTTGGCAGAGGGTTGTCGGTTGCAAAGCAAAGACGTATGGGGCAAGGCAGCGCCGTGCCCGTAAGGGATGTTCATCTTCCTTCGCGTGGATTTGGAAACGGTCATGGCACCCGAAGCGCCGTATCCACGTATTGCATGTACATCCGCAGTTCCTCTTCCCAACGGGCGGCGTCCCACGGCAAAACCGGTTCGCAGAGCTGCCGGATCCTTTCCAGGTGCTCTTTGCCGCCGTGCTTCAGGAGCATTCCCATGCGGACCCGTCGCAGAAGCAAATCCGTCAAGTGGCGAATCTGCTCCGTCTTTGCCACCACCGGCAGCTCCGCCCAGAGGGTATGGGTTCCCGGAATAAAGGAAAGATCCTTTTTGGCGGCATTTTTTACCATGGTTTCGGCTTTTTTCCCGTATCGCCCGTAAAGTCTTCGCCATTTGTCTGCGGAAAGGCCGTTTTTCTCCCGGGCAGGAAGGCGTATTTTTGCAAAAACCGGCGCTTTCAGGTCCACGGCGGTTTTTCCGGGGAGCCACGGGGCGGCTGCGGTAAGGGCGTCGCCGGCCAGGATGCGAAAGGTGGTCAGCTTGCCCCCTGTTACGGTGACCAGCCCCTTGTCCGCCCAGATAACATGTTCCCGGGATTCCTTGGACGGATCAAGCGTTCCTTTTTTATCTGTCAGAATCGGCCGGATTCCCGCATAGGACGAAGCGCAATCGGCAAGGGCAATGCGCGCTTCCGGAAAATAGAAATTCAGGCATTCAATCATGTAGTTGGCTTCTTCCGCCGTTGCCGTGACCTCTGTGTTGATATCCTTTCCGTGGTCGATGTCTGTCGTTCCTAAAATCAGGGCGCCTTCCCAGGGAATGATAAACAGGGGGCGGCCGTCTTCCGGATGGATCAGGGTGACGGCCTGCAGGAGGGGAAGGCGATCGGCGGGAATAACCAGGTGGCTTCCGCGCAGGGGGCGAAGGTGCATATCGCTTTCGTGGACCGGGTGAAGCGTTTCTGCCCATGCGCCGGTGGCATTGATGACGGCCCGCGTGGAAACCTCCATCTGCCGGCCGTTTTCGGAATCGACCAGTGCGACACCGGTTACCTCATGCGTGTCATTGCGGAGAATCCGGGTCGCCGAGGTATAGTTTATTGCGGCGCCGCCGTTTTCAACGGATTCATTGATGAGCCGCAAAACCAGCCGTGCATCGTCGGTTTGCGCGTCCATGAAACGGAATCCGCCGGACAGGTCGGAAGGTTCGATCCCCGGTATCATTTCGGTTATAGACTGTTTGTCATGGTAGGAATGGTACTTTTTCCCGGCCATGAGGTCATAGAGGACCAGCCCTGCGGTAAGGGGCAGTCTGCCCGGCCCCCTTTTCCGGTATACGGGCATCAAAAAGCTGATTTCGTCAACCAGGCCCGGGGCTTCTTCAAGGAGGCGCTGGCGCTGCCGGACGGATTCGTATGTCAGATGCAGCCTTCCCTGTTTGAGATACCGAAGCCCTCCGTGCACCAGCTTGGATGAGCGGCTGGAGGTCCCGTAGGAAAAATCGTTTTTTTCAACCAAAAGCGTTTTCAGGCCCATTCGAACGGCTTCCCGCAAAACGCCTGCGCCGGTGATCCCCCCACCGATGACCACGAGGTCCCATTTTTTATCCAGATGTTTCATTTCCATAACAGCCGTTCCTGAGAAATCCATTTCTTGACAGACGGGGCAATAATTCACTATCTTTGCAGATACTAAAACGTAAATTGGTATTGATGTCAAGCACTGGTACTACAAGCTGTCTCAAAAAAATCTTTTACCCCAATATCTTCGTTGGCGGTGAAATTGAAATCGTCGGAATACTGCAGTATGCCTCCGGTTTCAATTTCACCGCCGCCTTGATCTTGAACCAAAATCTTCTTTTTGAGAGGGCTTGTATAACCTATCTCAAAATTGTCCTTCGGTCCTATTTGTTGGATCGAAATCGCAATCGAAATCGAAAGAATAAAATGGGTCTTTTGGACACGAAAAGCACGGCGGTTGCCGTATTTTACAATTCTTTGCATGTATCAATAGACATGATGATCAGGAGGACCTCGTAGGGGCACCCCCCTTGCGGGTGCCCGTAATCAGGGCACCCGCAAGGGGTGCCCCTACAAGCCCATATTCTGTGTATATATTTATCGTGTCTATACAAGAATGCAAAAATAAAAGGCCGTGTTCTGTGGGTTTGAAAAAACCGATTTCGAAAAAAAGGAAACCTGAGAAGGGTTCTAAAACAAGAGGAGAGAAAAGGAAGCAGTTGCGCCATGAATAATATCAATCGGATGTATCAATCCTACCTTGATTTTGCCGTGGAAACGGCATACCTCGCCGGCCGGCTGACACTCGGTTATTTTCACGGAGAAATCCCCACCGATTTCAAGTCGGACAATACCCCGGTGACCGAAGCGGACCGGAAAGCCGAAGAACTGATCCGCAGGCGGATTGAACGGAAATTTCCGGGCCACGTGATTATCGGCGAGGAATACGGCACTTCAGAGGGGGAAAATGAAAGCCACCGGTGGATCATTGATCCCATAGACGGCACCAAATCGTTTATTCACGGGGTGCCGCTCTACAGCGTGCTGATCGGCCTTGAAATCGAAGGCCGGGTGGAAGTGGGCGTCGTATATTTTCCGGCTTTAGATGAAATGGTCGCTGCGGGAACCGGCCTCGGATGCCGGTTAAACAGCAGGCTGGTCCGCACGTCACAGGTAAACACCTTGGACCGGGCGACCGTGGCCTTTACCGACGCGGGAAGCTTTGCCATGTTCAACCGGGCGGAAGCCTGGGAAAAAATCCAGAAAGCGACATGGTTCCGTGCGGGATGGGGGGATGCCTACGGCCATTGCCTGGTGGCAACGGGGCGCGCCGAACTGATGCTGGATCCCATCATGAGTTTGTGGGACTGTGCGCCGTTCCCCCCGATACTGTCTGAAGCGGGAGGGTATTTCGGCGACTGGAATGGCACCCCGACGATCCATGCCAATGAGGCCCTGTCCACGACAGAAGCGCTGCTGCCGGAAGTGTTGGCGCTGATCGCGTAGAACCTATTTCAAAATTGTTTTTCGGCCCAATCTTTTTGATAGACAATTGAAATCGAAATCGAAAGAAAAGAATGGGTCACTTGGATACGGAAAGCCTGGTTGTTGCCGTATTTTACAATTATTGCATTTATCAATAGACATTATGATCAAAAGACCCCGTAGGGGCACCCCTTGCGGGTGCCCGGAGTCAGGGCACCCGCAAGGGGTGCCCCTACAAACAAGCAGATGGCAAGGCGCAGAAGCGCCTAGTATTCGGCACCGATCATCGATTCCACCGGAAGCACATACGCACGCAGGTGATGATGGGCGGCTTTTTTCTTCCCAAAGGCTTCCAGGTCTGCAAGAAGGCTATCCACCTTGTCGTCTGGCACCACGGCCTGAACAACGGTAAAGTTGCCGGGGAACACCTTTGATCCGTAGTGCTTTCCATCAATCCCTTTCCCCTGTACCGTGGGATGCCGCACATAGTTGACCACCCCGTTATCGTCAAGGATTTGATCGACCCGGTCCATGTATTCAAACCGGAATGTAATATGAACGAATTTCATGATCTTCCTTTATCGGGATTTTGATTGACGGCTGAAAAAGGCTGCAAGGAATTTCTCGATCTGGTCATAGACGGTATAGGCCACCGGGATCACCAGCAGGGTGAGAAAAGTGGCCGATATCAATCCGGCCGCCACTGAAAGGCCCAATGGCGCCCTGGCTTCCCCCCCTGCGCCGAATCCGATCGCAATGGGCGTCATCCCCAGGATGGTCGAAATGGCCGTCATGAGGATGGGGCGGAACCTTTCCTTGGCGGCGGAATAAGCCGCGTCGACGGGCGTCTGCCCCCTTTCCACAAGGGTATTGGTGTAATCGATCAGCAAAATGGAGTTCTTGGTAACCATTCCCATCAGCATGATGACCCCGATAAACGCGTATACGTTGAAATTAAGGCCAAAAATCCACAGGGAGCCAAAGGCGCCCACCGTTGCCAGAGGGAGCGCCGTCATGATGGTCAACGGGTGAATAAAGGACTCGAACTGGGCTGCCAGAACAAGGTAAATGAAGATGATGGAAAACAAGATGGTAACGGATAGATAATAAAACGATTCCGCGAATATCTGGGAGAGGCCGGCCATCTCGTAATCCGTGCCGGGTGGGAGCTCGGATTCAAGGTAGTTTTCCAGTGCTGCAACCGCATTGCCCATGGGGACTCCCGGCGGGGTGTTCGTTGTAATCGTTGCCGAGCGAAGCCGGTTGTAGCGGTTGATCTGGCTGGGCCCCGCCGCTTCTTCAAAGGAAACGAGATTGTCCAGCGACACCAGGGTTCCGGCCTTGTTGCGCACGTATACATCCTTCAAGACGTCCGGGGTCATTTCCCCGCGGCCGATGACATCCGTCAAAACATCGTATCTTTCTCCCTGTCTCTCAATTTTCGAGATATCGACTTCTCCGAAAAGATATCGGAGGGTGTTTGAAATTTCGAAAACCGAAACGTTCATTTCAGCGGCCCGGTCCCGGTTGATGGTCACATTTAACTGCGGTTTGTTGAGTTCGAGGTCTGTGCGGATCCCGACGAACAGGTCCGGCTGGGTATCCATCCAGTCCATGACCGTTTCCTGTAGGCGGTCGAGTTCGAGCAGGTCCGGGTTTTTCAGGACCACCTGCACCGGCTCTCCGCCGGATCCCGTGAGGGTAATTTCCACGGCAAAGGCCCTTCCTTCCGGCAGCTGGGCAAGCTTTTGCCGGTATTGCTGCATGATTTCAAACTGGTGAAGCTCCCTTTCATGGCGGGGTGTCAGGGTGACAAACGCCATTCCCTGGTTGGGCTGCCCAATGCCCCGTCTTGCCATGCCAAGGCCCAAAAATTGGTGGCTGACATTGGGGTCTTCTTCCAGCATCGCTTCAATTTTTCTTGCGAACCTGTCGGTTTCCTCGATTGTCGCGCCTTCCGGTGTTTCAATGATGAGCATGAACCTGGATCGGTCCTGGTCCGCGGCAAACTCCCGGGGAATGTCCATGAGTGCCATAATGCCCAAAACAAAAGCAAACAGCGCGATGGCAATTAACAAAAAGCGCCGCTTGAGGGCTTTTCCCAGGACCCAGGCATATCCGGATTCCAGCTTTCGGATGTGCCGCTCGGAGAGTTGAAACAGGTAGCCCTTCTCCGGCTTGTATCGCAAGACCCGTGCGCAAAGCATCGGGGTCAGGGTGAGGGCCACAAGCGTGGAGGTGAAAACGGTTGCGGCAACAGTCAGGCCGAACTCGAAAAAGAAACGGCCGATCAGTCCGCCGGTAAAGGCCACCGGGATGAAAACCGCGCCGAGGGAAAGAGAGTTTGAAATGGCCGCGAATGCCACTTCGGTGGTGCCCACCCGGGCCGCTGGTACGGGGTCGACGCCCATTTCCATGTGCATGTAGTTTCGTTCAAGCACGACAATGGCGTCATCCACCACAATGCCGATCACCAGGATCATCCCCAAGAGGGTCAGCGTGTTGATGGAAAAACCCAACAGATAAATAACGGCAAGCCCTCCCAGAATGGACGTGGGAATGGCCAGACCGACGACGACTGTTGCCCGCCAGTTTCGAAGGAAAGCAAGAACCACGAAAATAACCAGGGAAGAAGCGATCAGAACGGTGATCAAAAGATCCCGGATGTTTTCCTCGATGTACTCGGAGCTGTCCATTGCCATGCGGTACCTAAGCCCCGGGGGAAAATCGTTGGACAATTCTTCAATGGATTCCTTGAGGAGCCCGGCAAGTGCAACCGTATTGGCGCCGGTTTGCTTGACGATGCCCAGGCCGGTGCTCGGTACGCCTGAAAACCGTGCAAGCACCCGCTCGGTTCGCAGACCGTCCACTGCTTCCCCCACATCGGAAAGCCGGATGGGTGATCCGTTCCGGTACGTGATGATCAGATCGTTGAAGGGTTTGGCTTCGGAGAACTGCCCCTTTGTGCGGATGATAAACTCACGCGATGGGCCTTCGATCCGGCCGGAAGGAACATCGACATTTTCCCGCTGGATCGTGCCGACCACGTCCTGGACGGTCAGGCCGTGCGCGGCAAGCAGTCTTGTGTCGAGACGAACGCGGACGGCATAGTTGCCCCCCCCGCCGACCATGATCTGGCCAACGCCGCGCAGTGTTTCAAGCTGCGGCCGGAGAATGTTGTCCGCATATTCGCTGAGACGGGTGTCATCCCATCTTTCATCCCCCACAAGGGCAATCCACATGATGGGCTGCGCGTCCAAATCCAGCTTTCGAACAATGGGCGATTCCGCATCTTCAGGCAGCAGCCGCCGGGCCCTTTCCACGGCATCCCGAACGTCCTGGGCGGCAAGGTCCTGGTCGCGCCATAATTCAAATTCCGCAACGATCTGGGCCATTTGATCCCGTGACGTGGACATCAGAACGCGAATCCCCTCGATGGCGTTGATTTCAGCTTCGAGCGGTTCCACGATTTCCTGTTCGATGATTTCGGGGGCGGCGCCGGGCAGTATGACCGAGACGCTGACGTAGGGAAATTCAACGTCCGGGTTTTCCTGTACCGGCATTTGCTGATACCCGTAAATCCCGAAGATGGCAACGACTATGAAGATGACGATGGTAAAAACGGGGCGGCGGATGCAAAAATTCCAGATCACGTGATCAACCTCCCTGTACCATCGGCATGTTGACAGAATCAGCGGCCCAATCTTTTTCCCACGTGCTGACAATGTTTACCGGGGAGCCGTCGTCCAGTTGCATATGGCCGTAAACCACGACCTGTTCCCCCGCGGAAAGCCCTTCCATGATTTCAACGCGGCCGGGTTCCCGGAGCCCGGTTTTCACCGACCGCATACTTGCGGTATCGCCGCCGGGATCGACGACATAGACGATGTAGCCTTCTCTCGTTGTTACCAGCGATTCTTCCGGGACAACCGGGCGGTCTTCCCGAAGGGCCATCACGAGCCGTGCGGATGCGAATGCGCCGGGCATGAGCATGTTTTCGGGGTTGTCGATATTGGCCCGGACCCTGAACTTTCTGGTGCCCTGATCAATGACGGGGCTTATGAAGTCTACGTTTCCTTTGAAGCTTTTTTCCGGATAGGAGGCAATATGGACAAACACATCCTGCCCCCGTTCCACCCGGCCGGCGTATCTTTCCGCGATAAAAAAAGATATCTGCAACGGATCGATTTCATAAACAACGGCCAGGGGGGTTCCCACGGTGACAAAAGTGCCGGGATCGACAAGCTGCCGGGAAATATATCCGTCAAACGGCGCGCGGACAATGGTGTCTCTTACCTCTCTTTCCGCAAGGGAAAGCTCCACCTCCAGCCGCTGCAGATCGGACGTGACCGCTTCGAGTTCGGTTTTTGCATTATCAAACTGGTCTTCGGAAACCAGGTTTCGTTCGCGAAGGGTAGAGATCCGTTCGTAATTGCGCCTCAGGTTTTCCAGGCGTATACGCGCGGATTCGAGGGCGGCTTTTCGGGCTTCATAGTGCTTGGTGATCTTTTCATCTTCAATTTCAAATAGCACCTGGTTTTTTTCTACAAAGCCTCCCTCTTCGAAGTTGGCGGCCATGATCTTGCCGTTCACTTCGGTCTTGATCTGCACGGTCTGCATGGGATCGAGCGTACCCACGCCGAATACGGTGTCCTGCAGGGTCGTTGCGACGACCGGCGCAAGTTCGACGGATATGGGCCGGGCTGCTCTTTGCTGGTCGTTGTTTTCCTTTGCCTCATCCCCCCGCCTGGCAATGATAACGGTGATAATCAAAATCATAACGAGTAATAAAATAGGGGTGATGAGTCTGCTGATCATGCTTTTCTTTTCTGAAGGCATCGGTTTTTTTCTCCCAGACCGTGTTCGTCGTCCATGAAGCGATGGGTTCTAATTTTGATGGCACCGTAAAAAGTCCAATATCTGCGTTACGCGCAATTTCTCAGAATTTTACGTACGGCTAAGTACGCTGCATTCTTCGAAATTGCGCAAGCCTTGATCTTGAACTTTTTACGGCGCCATCTGAAATTAGACTTTTACGAGTTCATCATTTTTTGTATTCTTGTATAAACACGATAAATAATCCCTCAGAATATGGGCCTGTAGGGGCACCCCTTGCGGGTGCCCTGATTCCGGGCACCCGCAAGGGGTGCCCCTACGAGGTCTTTCTGATCATCATGTCTAATTTTTCCGGCTATCGAAGTAAAAATGGTTGTAATAAAAAAAAGAACCGGATGTCAAGAACAGCGGAAAAAATAATTAACAGCGGTTATGAGGCAAAACACCCCCGACCTTTCGATTTTCCAGGGCGGCGGTGTTTTGGGGGTGGGGTATTTGCGGGTTTTATTCGACCGTTTTGAATTTTTCTTTAGGGGCGCCGCATATGGGGCACTTGTCCGGAATTTTTTTCTCCGTGACATACCCGCACACCTGGCATACGTGGTAGGCGGCAACTTCGTCTTTGATCAGATGATAGATGGCCTGTTCGTATAATTTTGCATGATGCGCCTCGGCATCCCGGGCATGAGAAAAGGTAATGGTGGCGGCTTTTTCCCCTTCCTCCTCGGCTTCTTTTATAAAATCCGGGTACTCGTTCTGACTGATCGATTTTTCTTTTTTAAACGATTTTTCAAGGTTCGTATCCGTATCCTTTACCAGTATATCCTTTACCAGGTTCAGATGGGACGTGGCGTGCACGCGCTCCGCCTCTGCTATGGCCCGAAACAGCAGGGCGACCTGGGGCACATCTTCTTCTTCGGCTTTTTCCGCATATGCCAGGAGCCTGAAATATGCTTTTGCTTCACCCAAAAAAGCATCGTATACATTTTTTCTGGTCTTTTCCTTCATTAAAACCTCCTTGTTGTCCGGTTCACGATTTCACGGCAACGGCCGGCAGGCGCCATATTGCTTTGTCGTAAAAAACGCACAGTCGTATTTTTACCAAACATCCATGCAAAACAATAAAACCAACTAAAAGTAATATCTATGACGGGTGTTTTCAAATGAAAAGAGATTTTTGCACTTCAGCCCGGTGAAAAAGGGTTATATTCTTGACGTGTTGCCTATTGATGCAAAAAATAGTATACTGATAGTCTTTATGGAATATGAAGGAAATATAAAGGAGAAAGCACGCTTCATGAGATCCGTGCCATCATTTTTTTCCCCTGACAGATCGCGTGCGTATCGCTGCGGGTATTTTCTGCCTGCACTGATGATACTTTTGCTGTTTTTCCTGTTTTCGGGGGGCTGCAGCCGGCAGGAAGACGCGCAGGAGAAGCCGGGAAAGTTAAATACCATTCTTCAAAACGGCGAGATGGTCGTTTTGACCCGCAACGCGCCCACAACCTACTATTTCGGTCCTGACGGCGAGACCGGGTATGAGTATGACCTGGTTTCCGCGTATGCGGAATATCTTGGTGTTGACATACGGTTTGAAACACGCGGCACCGTGGAGGAAGTGCTCGAGGCGCTTGCGGCAGGTGAAGGCGATTTTGCCGCTGCCGGGCTTACGCTTACGGAAGCAAGGCAGAAAGAGTTTCTTTTCGGCCCATCCTATTTCCAGGTCCAGCAGCAGCTTATCTGCAGAAGGGGAGGAAAGATTCCCCGTTCCATGGAAAACATTAAAGATGTATCCATCGAGGTCACTGCTGCAAGCAGCTACGCGGACAGGCTTATGGAGTTGAGCGAGGAGTTTCCGGACCTTGACTGGCAGGAGAGGGAACTGTCAACAGAGCAGGTTCTCGAGCGGGTCTGGCAGGGGGCTATTGACTGCGCTGTCGCGGATTCAAACATCGTTTCTTTAAACAGGCGCTACCTGCCCGAACTGGTGGTCGCGTTCCCGGTTGCCGAAATGCAGGAACTGGCCTGGGCCCTGCCTGCCGATGCGCACGATCTCAAACAAAGCATGGAAGAATGGTTTGGCGGCGTTGACGAATTGCTCTCCACCATACTTTACGGGAGATATTATGCGCACGTGGAAATTTTCGATTATGTGGATACCGCCCGTTTTAAACGACGGATTCAAAAAAGGCTTCCCTATTACAAGGATATTTTTGAAGAAGCGGGTGAAATATACAACATCGACTGGTCGCTTCTGGCGGCAATGGCATACCAGGAATCCCACTGGGATCCGCTTGCACGCAGTCCCACCGGGGTGCGGGGGATGATGATGCTTACGCTGCGGACTGCCGGCCAGCTGGGCATCGATGACCGCGTTGACATTCGTGAAAGCATCATGGGGGGTGCGCGCTATTTTAACGACCTGCGCGGACGGCTTCCGGAAGAAATTCCGGAGCCGGACCGGACATGGGTCGCAATGGCGGCATATAATGTCGGAATGGGGCATGTATATGACGCGCGCAAACTGGCCCGGGTGCTGGGCAAGGACCCGAATTTATGGGTTGAATTCCGCGAGGTGCTGCCGCTTTTATCGCAGCCCCAGTATTATGAGAATCTTCGCTATGGATACGCCCGGGGGACCGAACCGGTAAGATATGTCAGAAGAATCCGGAACTACTATGACATCCTGAACAATGAATTGAACAATACGCTGAATGCACTCAGCGAGGGATAGAAGAAACATGCGCATCCTGGCCCTTGGCCTTTTACTGATGGTTATATTCGGCTCCTGCAAGAACCCCGTGCAGAAAACCCAAGAAAGCGGACAAGTCGGCAGGGAGCCCAAAACGGTGATCCTTTTGCACGGATACAGCAAAGGCAGCAGGGATATGCGAACCCTTGCCGATTTTCTTGAAGCTTCCGGCTACAGAACGGTAAAGGTGGATCTCCCCCTTACATTTGACCATGTCGAGGATGCGGCCATCGTTTTTGCCCGGGAAATGGAGGAAATTTTTTCGGGAATTCCGGAAGATCAAACGGTTGCCATGGTCGGACACAGCACCGGCGGGTTGGTGATCCGCTATTATCTGGCGCATTTTTCCCAGTGTGAAAGGGTGGGGCAGGCCGTGCTGATCGCCACGCCAAACCAGGGGAGCACCCTTGCGGGAATGGCGGGAGATATTTCCGATTTGCTGGTGGAAACCTTTGCCACCCTTGATTCGCTCCGGCCGGAGTATGTTGCCACGCTGGGGCTGAAAGATCCGGAAGGAACCAAAATCGGGGCAATCGCCGGAAACAAAAGCAACCTGGTGCTCGGCCAGCTATTGGAAGCGGAAAATGACGGTCGGGTGGAAGTGGATTCCGTGTATTATCCCGGTCTCGATGATTTTGTCGTTGTGCCTTACAACCATCATGAAATTCACCACACCCGGGAAACCGCCGAGCTGGTGATCCGGTTTATTGAAACCGGCGTCTTCAATGAATAAGAAACCGATTTCGATTTCGAAAAAACGAAATAAAGGGGAAAAAATGGCAGCAAATAAACTTGCCGGTAAAAAAGCGCCGCGGGAAATGCTGATCAATGTGCCGAGGCTCGTGGCATCTTATTACAACAGGCAGCCGGATCCCGGCGATCCCGCCCAGCAGGTGGAGTTCGGAACATCCGGGCACCGGGGAACATCTGGTGACGGCAGCTTCAATGAAGACCATGTCATTGCGATTTCCGCGGCCATATGCGAATACCGGGCGGCAAATCACATTTCCGGCCCCCTTTTCTTAGGCATGGACACGCACGCCCTGTCCGAACCCGCCATGGCAACAGCCTTGGAAGTATTTGCTGCTGCCGGCGTCAACGTAATGATGCAAAGCGGCATGGGATATACGCCGACCCCGGCGATCTCCCATGCAATTTTGAACTGGAACCATGGGCGCACGCGCAAGGCGACAAAGGCGCGGGCAGACGGCGTGGTGATCACGCCGTCCCATAACCCCCCCCAGGACGGGGGGTTCAAATACAATCCCCCCCATGGCGGGCCGGCAGGCGCGGAGGTGACCGATGCCGTTGCAAAACGGGCCAACGAAATCCTTGAAAACGGCCCCGGCAGTATCCGGCGAATGCCGTTTGAAAAAGCCCTGAAAGCGGATACCACCCGGGAATATGATTTTATCTCTGCCTATGTCGATGATCTTGACAATGTGGTGGACATGGCTGCCATCGCAAAAGCAGGGATAAAGCTGGGCGTCGATCCCATGGGCGGCTCCACCGTTTATTTCTGGGAACCCATTGCGGAAAAATACGGTATCGATATCGAGGTTGTCAACAAGACAGTGGACCCGGCTTTTGGTTTCATGCGGGTGGACAAGGACGGCAAAATCCGCATGGACTGCTCTTCGCGTTATGCCATGCAGGGTCTGATATCGTTGAAGCGACGCTTTGACATCGCATTCGGAAATGATCCGGACGGCGACCGGCACGGGATTGTCACGCGTGGTGCCGGATTGTTGAACCCCAACCATTATCTTGCCGTGTCCATCTGGTACCTTTTCCAGAACCGGCCGGGCTGGCCGAAGACCGCGGCCGTCGGAAAAACGCTTGTTTCCACGGCCATGATCGACCGCGTTGCCAGGCATCTGAATCAACCGCTCACAGAGGTTCCCGTTGGTTTTAAGTGGTTTGTGGACGGCCTTCTGGATGGGACCTTCGGGTTTGGGGGAGAGGAGAGCGCGGGGGCTTCTTTCCTGCGCAAAGACGGCACCGCCTGGGCCACGGACAAGGACGGAATCATCATGAACCTGCTGGCGGCGGAAATATGTGCCGTCACGGGAAAGGACCCTGCGGAAATCTATGGTGAACTTGAAGGCCGTTTTGGAAAATGCGTTTATGAGCGGATGGATGCTCCGGCTACCCGGCGGCAGAAAGAAGCATTGAAGAATCTCACCCCGGATGCTATCCGTGCGGATATGCTGGCCGGAGAGGCCGTATCGGCAAAGCTGACATCGGCCCCCGGCAACGGCGCGGCCATCGGCGGGATCAAAATCGTATCGGAAAACGGTTGGTTTGCCGCCCGTCCTTCCGGCACCGAGGATATCTATAAAATATATGCGGAAAGCTTCAAGGGGAAAGCGCATTTGAAAAAAATCCAGGAAGAAGCCCAACGCATTGTCAACGATGCATTTGATGCCAGATAACCAGATGACCATCATTGGGAGCATGTGAATGGATTCCGGCGCATCATGGACCATCGTGCTGATCGACGATGAAGAGGATATTCGGGAGGTTGTGCAGATTACCCTTGAAGATGCGGGGTACGTCGTTTTTACGGCGGCCGATGGTCAGACCGGATTGAACCTGGCGCGCGAAAAAAAACCGGAGATCATTATTACCGACATTCGCATGCCGGTCATGGACGGGCTTGCGGTCCTTGAAACCGTGAAAAAGGAAATGCCCGATACGGAAGTGATCATTATCACGGCGTTTGCAGATATGGACCTTGCCATACGGGCGCTGCAGCTCGATGCTTCCGATTTCGTCACAAAACCCCTCAACTATGAAGCCCTTCATCTTGCCCTGAAACGTGCAAGGGACCGTTTTGTTTCCCGCAAGCAGCTCAAAGACTATACGCGCCTTCTGGAAAGGGCCATGGAAGACCAGGCCCGAATCCTCCAGCAGGACAAGCTGGTTTCATTGGGGCGGCTTGCGGCAAGCGTGGTGCATGAAATAAACAACCCCCTGTCCGGCATCCTGAATTATGTTCGCCTGATGAAGAAAACGGTGGAAAAGGGAAATATGGACAGCGCCAGGCTCGAAAAATATTCCCGGTACCTGGATATCGTAGACAAGGAAATCAGCCGGTGCTCCTATATTACCGGAAACCTCCTTGCCTATACCCGAAAATCGCCGCCTTCCTTTGAAACCATATTCATTGCGGACCTCGTGAACCGGTGCATTCTTCTTTGCTCCCACAAGCTGGAACTGCAGAAAATTGAGCTGCATACCACTATTCCCAAAGGGCTTCCCGGCGTAAGGGGGGATTTCAATCAGTTACAGCAGTGCCTGTTGAACCTTATCTTCAATGCCATCGATTCCATGCCGAAAGGCGGGCGCCTGACGTTGACATCAGGCGTCGAACCCGGAAAGGACGTTCTTTTTCTGGACGTGGAAGACACCGGCACGGGCATCAGCAATGAGGACTTGCCCCGCATTTTCGAGCCGTTTTATACCACGAAGCAGGAGGGATACGGCGTGGGGCTCGGCCTTTCAACGGTAAAAGAAATCATGCAGCGCCACGGGGGGGATGTCCTTGTAATGAATACGGACGGCAATACCTCCACCTTTCGAATAGTACTGCCGGTGGCGTCCTGATTCAGTTTTCCGCCACATCCCGAAGAACGGCAATGTTGTAGCGCTTTATCCGGTTCCAGACCGTCACCCGGGAAACCCCTAATATTTCCGCTGCCCTGGACTGGTTTCCTTCGGCTTCGCGAAGGGCATCGATCAGCTCCTGCCTGTTTTTCTCGTCCCGGTTCCGGGCTGTTTTTTCCTGCGATCCTTTCCGGGCTCCATTGGTATGCAAAATGTCCGGGGGGAGGTGTTCCGGCCGGATCATGGCGTCATCGCATGTAACAAAAGCATATTCAAAGGCGCTTTTGAGTTCCCGCACATTCCCGGGCCAGGAATAATTGACGAGGGCTTCCATGGCCGCGTTTGAAATGCCGTTTACGGGCTTGTCGCTTTTCAGGCGGTTCCGCTGAAAAAATGCGTCTGCCAGCAGGGATATGTCTCCGCCCCTTTTTCTCAAGGGGGGCACCCGGATCGGGATCACGTTGATGCGGTAAAAAAGATCATCCCTGAACTTTCCTTCCTCCATCAGCTTCTGCAGATCGCGGTTGGTGGCGGTGATGATCCGCACATCGATCTTTAGCGGCTGATTGTCTCCCACGCGCTCGATTACATGGTCTTCGAGAACTCTCAGCAGTTTGACCTGTGTGGAAAGCGGCAAATCACCGATTTCATCGAGGAAAATCGTTCCGTTTCCGGCAGATTCAAAGCGCCCCATTCGATCCTGGTACGCCCCGGTAAACGCGCCTTTCCGGTGGCCGAACAGTTCGCTTTCGAGAAGGGAATCGTTTAAAGCGGCGCAATTCACCTTTACGTAGGGATTGTCGCTTCGCCGGCTGATGTTGTGGATGGCCTGTGCGACCAGTTCCTTGCCGGTTCCGCTTTCCCCGAAAATGATCACGGGCGCATCGGAGAGGGCCGCGTTTTCGATCAGGTCGTATACCTGCTGCATGGGCAGAGAATTTCCCAGAAGTCCGTGAAAACTGTTTTCCAGGAGCAATTCGCTGCGAAGGGCGCTGATCTGGGTTTCCTTTTCATTGAGTTCCGTGATGTCGGTAATGGTCTCCACGGCGCCGATCACATTGTCCTCGCCGTCCCGCAAAATGGAAGCATTCTTGAGAACCGGGATGATCTCCGCATTTTTTTTCTGGATTACCGCCTCACGCATGTTGAGAAAACCCGTTTTGAACAAATGGCACCAGTGCTCCCCGTTTTTTTCAAGCACCACGTTGCATATGTCGCAGTTCAGAAACGTGCAGGGCTTCCCCAGCAGTTCATCCCTGTCATAGCCCGTGATTTCGGACATGGCCCGGTTGACAGAAACAATCACCCCTCTTTTGTCAACGATCATCACCCCGTCCTTGATCGTATCCACCACGGTTTTCCAGTAAACATTCAGGTCTTTTTCATGCATGGTCGATTCCTCTTTATTCCCGGCCCGGATAACTGATTTCGCACAATTCTCTTGCTTGCATCTCGTTTTTTCGAAATCGAAATCGCAATCGGTTTTTTACAATTTTTTGCATTTATCAACAGACATGATGATCAAAAGGACCCGTAGGGGCACCCGCAAGGGGTGTCTACGGGTCCACATTCTGTAACAATATGTATCCAACAACAAGATTGACCCGAAATCCGAATCTTGCGTTGGGCACCAATATGTTAAAAATTTAACATATGTTAACTGTTAATATTAAACACATTAACAGTCAAGAAAAATCCAATGCAACCAAAAAGTGGGTATTCCCGCCATTTTTGAAAAGGTCGCAGGATTGGCACTGCTGTTGCAAAGTCCTATCCAGAGGGTTCAGGTTGATTAAAAATCTGGATTACCAGGCCGCTTCATACATCTACATGCGGTCGCTCCGGGCATATTTCAACATCGTCGGGAATCGATGCTTTGACACAAAAGGCAGATCATATACTTGATTTACGGGGTTTTATTTTGCCGATCGCTCTGCTGAAAGTCAGCCAGCTCTTTCGTGAAATGGCACCGGAGCAGACGCTTGAGATTCTCTGCCATGATTCGGATACAAGCAGCGACCTGCTGAAAATACTGCCGGCGTACTCCTGTGAACTGATCTTCGTGGAAGAGGCCGCAAACGATCATTCGTTTCGGTTCCATATGAAGAAAAAAAATATCGAGGGAAGCTGAAATGACATTAAAAATTGGCTGTTATGTTTGTCATTGCGGTATCAACATTGCCGGAAAGGTGCGTGTTGAAGAGGTGGCCGCATTTGCCAGAACGCTCCGGTCCGTGGTTGTCGCCAGGGATTACAAATTCATGTGTTCTGATCCCGGACAGGAAATGATTGAAAAGGACATCCATGAATACGGACTCAACCGGGTAGTGGTTGCCTCGTGTTCACCGCGCCTCCATGAAAAGACGTTTCAGGGTGTATGTCAACGGTCCGGCATCAATCCCTATTATTTTCAGATGGCATCGGTCAGGGAGCAGGTGTCCTGGGTCACGGCGGACCCCGATGACGCCACGCGGAAGGCGAAGACCCAGGTGGCCGGTGCGGTGAACCGCGTATGCCACCATGAAAAGCTGGAAACGCGGCAGGTGTCCGTGCATCCCGATATCATGGTTGTCGGCGCCGGCATTGCGGGTATGCAGGCGGCCCTGGATATCGGAAGGGCGGGGAACAAGGTCTACCTGGTTGAAAAAGATCCCACGATCGGAGGGCATATGCTCCAGTTCGACAAGACGTTCCCGACGCTGGACTGCGCAGCATGCATCGGTACGCCCGTTATGGTGGAAGTGGGGCAGCAGCCCAATATCAATTTAATGACCTATTCCGAGGTAATTGACGTTAACGGGTACATCGGCAACTACAACGTGACGGTTCACCGCAAGCCCCGCTACGTAACAGAAGGGGTGTGCACCGGGTGCGGCGAGTGCGAAAAAGTCTGCCCCATTACCCGGCCCAGTGAATGGGATGTCGGGCTCAAGGAGCGACACGCCATATACCGGTCTTTTCCCCAGGCCGTTCCCATCTCCTATGTCATTGACAAGCGGGGTACCGCGCCCTGCAAGGCCACGTGCCCGGCCCACGTATCCATTCAGGGGTATATCGCGCTGATGAACCAGGGAAAATACGCTGAAGCGCTGGGGCTTTTCCGGCAGGCGCATCCGTTTCCAGGGGTATGCGGCCGTGTATGCCACCATCCCTGCGAAGGGGAATGCACCAGAAACGATGTGGACCAGCCGCTGGCGATTCGGGAGCTGCACCGTTTTCTGGCGGACTGGGGCAAAGAAGCCGAAGCCGTTGTTTCTGAAGCGCCGAAAGCGGGGGATGAAAAAGTGGCGGTTATCGGGTCCGGTCCGGCCGGGCTTTCCGCCGCCTGTTTTCTGGCGTTGAAGGGGTATGCAGTTACCATCTTTGAAAAACTGCCGGTTGCCGGCGGCATGATGGCCGTTGGCATTCCCGAATACCGGCTTCCCCGCGATATCCTTTCCCATGAGATCGAGCAGATTGAAAAACTGGGGGTAACCATAAAAACCGGCGTTTCATTCGGAACGGACATTACCCTGGAAAGCCTTAAAGAAGATGGGTGTAAAGCGGTTTTTATGGCGGTGGGTCTGCACGGGGGGCGCAAACTGGGGGTCGAGAACGAGGATACCGACGGGGTTCTCCAGGGGGTTGACTTCCTGCGGGATGTGGCCATGGGAAAAGAGGTGAACATCGGAAAAGACGTGCTGGTCATCGGCGGCGGCAACGTTGCCGTGGATGTGGCCCTCACTGCAAAGCGCACGGGGGCGCAGAACGTCACCATGATATGCCTGGAAAAACGGGACGAAATGCCTGCATGGGAGCACGAGATCAAAGACGCAATCGACGAGAATATCCAAATCGTCAACAGCTATGGCCCGAAAGCCTTTTTTGTCGACAAGGCTTCCGGCCGGGTATCCGGACTCGAGTTCAAATCCTGCATGGCGGTATTTGATGACGACGGCCGTTTCAACCCCGTCTATGATGAAAATGCCTGTCAACCCTATTTTGCCGATACCGTCATCATATCCATCGGACAGGCCGCAATTCTTGATTTCGCTGCATCGCAAAAGGTTTCCGTCACTTCACGGGGCGGTCTTGAAGCCGATCCGGTTACCCTTCAGACACCCCTTGAATGGGTTTTTGCCGGTGGAGATGCGCTTTACGGCCCCAAGTCCGTGGTCGAGGCGGTTGCCTGTGGAAAAGAGGCGGCAGAAAGCATCTACCGGTACGTCAACGGCATGGACCTTTATGAGGGGCGGGAAAAGAAGTGGGATTTTGCAAGGCCTGAATTCCCGGAGGAAACCATCGCGGAGATCCGGCAGAACAGGGTTCCGGTCAAATGCCTGGACCCCGAAGAGCGAGAAGCGAATTTTTGTGAAGTGTACGAGGGCTACACCGAAGAACAGGCGCTTCTCGAGGCATCGCGATGCCTGGAATGCGGCGTCTGTTCCGAATGCTACGAATGCCTCAAGGCCTGTCAGCCCAATGCCATCAATCATGAAATGCAGGCCCAGGACCTGGAAGTAAAAGTGGGAAGCATCGTTATTGCCACCGGTTTTGACCTGATGGACCCAAAACCGCTCAAGCAGTACGGATATGGCAAGTACCCCAACGTGTTCACAAGCCTAGAATTCGAAAGGCTAAACAATGCCACGGGTCCGACGGGCGGTCAGATTCTCATGCGAAATGAGAAGGGGGAATTTGAAGGCATGCCCAAAAGCGTCGCCCTGATTCACTGCGTCGGCAGCCGGGATGCCAATTATCATGAATACTGCTCGCGGGTTTGCTGCATGTATGCCCTGAAATACTCCCACCTGCTGAAGGAAAAGGTGGGGCATGATACTGAAGTGTATGAATTTTATATTGATATGCGTTGTTTCGGCAAAGGGTATGAAGAATTCTACCGCCGCTGCCAGGAGGAGGGAACCAATTTTATACGGGGCAAGGTAGCCGAGATCACCGACAAGGCCATCCGGCCGGAGGAAAAAGGAAAGCTTATCGCCATCGGGGAAGATACCCTGTTGAACAAGCGTATCCGGGTCCCGGTGGACATGGTCGTGCTCTGCCTGGCCATGGAGGCCCGTCCCGATGCCCACAGCATCTGCAGCCTGTTTGGCATCAGCCAGGGTAAGGATGGGTTTTTTCTGGAAGAGCATCCAAAGCTTGGCCCGTTGAATACCTCCACGGACGGGGTTTTTCTGGCAGGGGCGTGCCAGTCGGCCAAGGATATTCCCGATACCACGGCCCAGGCCTCCGGCGCTGCGGCAAAGGCGCTTTCATTGGCGCATCGCGGCGTGGTCGAGGTGCCTTCCGCCATTTCCTGGATTGATCCGGATATCTGCGCCGGATGCCAGGTGTGCATCGGGCTTTGCGCATACGGCGCCATTGAGTTCGATCCGCGCCAAAGCATATCCGTGGTCAATGAAGCCTTGTGCAAGGGATGCGGCAGCTGTTCCGGGTTCTGTCCGAGCAACGCGGCCCAGGTCCGGCACTTCAAGCCGGGTCAGCTGCTCGCCGAGCTGGAGGGCATTATCGACACGATTCACGTGGTAGGACTCTAAGACGGGTAGCAGACCCGATGCGAATGGCGGCAGAAGAACATACAGAACACGATATATAACACGGAAACCGGAGGAAAGGATCGATGGAAGATTTTGAACCGACCATCATAGCATTTGTTTGCAACTGGTGCACCTATACGGCGGCGGATCTCGCAGGGACATCCCGGCAGTCCTATCCAACCAATGTACGGCTTATCCGCGTAATGTGCACGGGCATGGTGGATCCCAAGTATATTATAAAGGCCTTTCTGGAAGGGGCCGATGCGGTTCTGGTCAGCGGGTGCCATCCCGGTGACTGCCATTACATCAACGGGAATTACAAGGCGCGCAGGCGCATGAAACTGCTCAAGGCGATTCTGCCCCAGTATGGCTTTGATGAAAAACGGCTCAAATTGACGTGGATCGGCGCTTCCGACGGAATCCAGTTTGCCCGGACGATACGGGATATGGTTTCCGAGATCAAGGAGCTCGGTCCCAACGAGGCAAAGCATGCGGCGGTCGTCTGACATCTGACCCGCATCAATTATCTACATACATGGATGGAGGCATTTCATGGCAAAAACATCTTTATGCGATGCAGCGGATCAGAACCTGCAGACATCGCTTGCATCCTTTTTCAGATCCATGCTCGGGCAGGATGAGATCAGCGCCATTATGGCACCCATGCGTCTTCCTGCGGGGGACATGGTCATGCAGACGCTGGTCACGAACCCGGAGCAGGTGGATCAAATCGATCCTTTTGCCCCCGCATTTCCCATGAACGCCGCGCGCCTGGTATCCCGGCTGACCAAAAGGCCGGCCGGTGGAAAGGTTGTGGTCGTTCTCCGTCCATGCGAAATCAGGGCGCATATCGAACTGGTGAAGCTCAAGCAGGGTTCCATGGAAGATATTGTCATTGCGGGCATTGACTGTGCGGGTTCCTTTAAAAATACCGACTACAAAAAATTCGCAGAAAAGGATCCGGAAACTTCGACCGCCAGGTTTCTCAAGGGGGTGCTGTCCGGGGAAACCCGTTTTGATGGCGAGGTGGATTTGTCGGCGGCTTGCAGGGCCTGCACCCATATGGTTCCGAATGGCGCGGATCTGGCCATCGGCATATTCGGCATGGATATCGACAGGCAGTTTCTGGTTTCAGCAGAAACCGAAAAGGGGGAGGCGCTTTTTGACAAGCTGGGATTAAAAGAGCAGGATGCGCCGGGCAAGCGGGAGGAGACAATCGAGTCTCTGGTTGCCGTTCGGGAGAAATTCAAAAACGAGATGTTTGAAGATACCCGTTCAAAAACCGATACCCCTGAAAAGCTTGCAGCATATCTGTCCGGGTGCATCAACTGCTACAACTGCCGCGTGGCCTGTCCGGTATGCTATTGCCGGGAATGTGTTTTTGTCACCGATGTTTTCGACCATGACCCGTATCAGTATCTCCGGTGGGCCCGGCGCAAGGGCAAGATCCGGATGCCCACGGACACGGTTTTTTACCATATTACCCGGATGGCCCACATGTCCCTGGCGTGCGTGGGGTGCGGGCAGTGCAGCAATGCCTGCCCCAACGACATTCCCCTTGTAGAGCTGTTTACCGCAACCGCAAGCCAGACCCAGGCGGCGTTTGAGTATGAACCGGGCAGAAGTCTGGAAGAAGAACCGCCCCTTGCGGTTTTCAAGGAAGACGAATTTGCCGAAGTGGTTGAGGTGAAGCACTAAGGCGGCGGTATTGTGTACGCATCCATAAAAAGGAGTTTTTATATATGAAACCCAAGATCGGACGCGCCCTTGTCGTCGGGGGCGGCATCAGCGGCATCCGCGCCGCACTGGACCTGGCCGAAACCGGGTACGGGGTGACCCTGGTGGACAGGGCCCCGCACATTGGGGGGGTTCTCAGTCAACTGGACAACCAGTTCCCGACCAATCAATGCGGCATGTGCAAGATGCTCCCCCTTGTGGAACGGGATGCCGGCTCCCAGTATTGTCTGAGAAAAGGGCTGTTTCATGAAAACATAGACATCCGCCTGTCCACGGAAGTGGTTGGAATCGAGGGGGAGGCGGGCAGTTTTATGGTCCGGCTGCGAGAACAGCCGCGCTTTGTTGATCCGGAAAAATGCATCGGCTGCGGTGAATGTGCAGCGGTTTGCCCGGTTGACGTTGCAGACGAATTCAACGCCGGTCTGTCTGAAAGAAAGGCCGTCTATTTGCCGGTGCCGCATATGATGCCCAATACGTATGTCATTGATCCCGCTGCCTGCACACGCTGTGGTGAGTGCGTTACTGCGTGCCCCACGGGTGCGATCCGCCTTTTTAGGCAGGGGCGTCAGGATTTTGGCGTCCTTGTGGTCGACGATGAATACACCGTGCGCGATTCCATCAAGGAATGGCTTGTCGAAGATGGTTTTTCTGTTGAAACGGCCGGTTCCGGCGAAGAGGCGCTTGATCTTATGAAAAAGCAGCCCTTTAAGATGATGCTTTTGGACATCAAGATGCCCGGCATGGACGGGGTGGAAGTGCTTAAAAAAACCATGGAGACCTTCCCGGATATGGCGGTTGTCATGATGACCGCCTACGCGACCGTTGAAACTGCGGTCGAGGCAATGAAAACCGGCGCCATGGATTATCTCATGAAGCCTTTTGATCCGGAAGATTTGGTTTCAAAGGTCATCGACGTATATGAAATCCAGGAGGCTTCCAGGGGTGAGGAAGTGGAAGCCGGCGCGGTTGTGTTCTGCGGGGGGACGGAAGGCTATGATCCGTCCACGGGGAAAAACACCTTTGGATACAAGAAGTTCCCCGACGTGGTGACAGGTCTGGAATTCGAGCGTTTGATCAGCGGCACCGGCCCCGGCGGCGGTCAATTGGTACGGCCGTCCAATGGAGAGCCCGTCCGGAAAATTGCCTGGATCCAGTGCGTAGGGTCACGGGATCTGCAGACCGATGCGGATTTTTGCTCCGGTTTCTGCTGCATGTATGCCATCAAGGAAGCCATGCTGGCCAAGGAGAAAGGCCCGGAAGATCTGGATGCGACCATTTTTTACATGGACATGCGAACCTTCGGCAAAACCTTTCAGCGTTTCCGGGACAGCGCGGAAAAAGATCACGCTATACGGTTTACTCGGGGGCGTGTGCATACGGTCTACCTGGATGAAAAAACCGGAAAACTGATGATTTCCTACCCGGGTGAAAACAGCCAACGGATAGAAGAGGCGTTTGACATGGTGGTACTGTCCACAGGACAGCAGCCTGCCGGAGGGATGGATAAACTGGCTCAAACAGCGGATTTCGATCTGAACCAGTGGGGGTTTGCCCTGGCAGAGCCTTTTGCGCCATCGAAAACAAAAAGAGAGGGGATTTTTTTCGGAGGGGCTTTTTCCGGACCCAAAGATATTGCGGAATCCGTCATTTCCGCCGGCTCGGCATCCCTTTGCGCGTCTGTCGCGCTCCATTCCGCCGGCCGCGGGATGGCCGAGGTAACGGGTGATGCGCCGGAATACATCGATGTGTCTATCCAGGCGCCGAAAGTCAGGGTCGTCCTTTGCGAATGCGGATCAACGCTGCCCGGAGGTATCGACATGAAGGCCATTGCGGCCGACCTGAAGACCGATCCGGTTGTGGAAAACGTTTTTACCATCCCCAGGATATGCACGACGGAAGGCTGGGATCTGCTGGTAGAAAAAGCCAAGGCCAAAGGGTACAACCGTCTTTTGGTCGGCGCTTGCATGCCGTACGCCCATGCCCGCCGGCTAAAGGAGTTGGGGGAGAAGGTGCTGATGAATCCTGTTTTGATGGAGGTCGAGGATATCCGCGCGCCGGCGTTCAGGTATGCGGATGCCGAAGCGTCCTATATACAGAAGGCGATGGAGCGAAATCTCCGATCCGGCATCTCCCGGCTGCGGGGGGTCGATCCGCTTCCGAAAACATCGGTTCCGGTGGCGCGAAAAGCGCTGGTGGTCGGCGGCGGCATTGCCGGCATGACTGCTGCGCTTGCAATCGCGGACCACGGATACCCGGTGACGCTTGTTGAAAATGACCCGGAGCTCGGAGGCAATCTCAACTGGCTTGCCCGTACGATTGAAGGGTACGATGTCCATGCATTCATGGACAGTGTTCGCCAGCGCCTTGAAAAGCATCCGCAGGTTACCATCCATGTAGACAGCAGCGTAATGAGCGCTTTTGGCGAGGTGGGAAACTTTTTCACGACCATTGAAACCGGCTCGCAGTCTTCGGTGGAAACGCTCCATCACGGTGTGGCCATTATCGCCACCGGTGGGGGCGAAGCCCCGGCAAATATGTATAGCCACGGGGAAAATGACGCCATTATCACCCAGAAGGAACTCGAGCAGAAGGTCTCAGACAAACAGATCGACGTTACATCAATGGATACGGTTGTGATGATTCAGTGCGCCGGTTCGAGGGAGGAACCGAGAAATTACTGCAGCCGGGTCTGCTGCGCCTCCACCCTGAAGCATATTCTCCACATGAAAAAGGAAAACGCCGATCTTTCCATATACGTATTGTACCGGGACATGATGTCTTACGGGTTTTCGGAAACCTGGTTTACGGAAGCGCGAAAGGCCGGGGCCGTATTTATCCCGTACACCGTAGATAAAAAGCCGGTCGTTTCGGTACCCGGTGATGGTTCCAACGTGAAAATAAGCGCATATGAGCCGCTTCTGGATGCCAATGTCGAGATAAACGCCGACCTTTTGGTTCTGGCGACAGGCATTGTGCCTTCCCTGCCGGAATCCCTTGCCGCCGCTTATGGCGCCCATGTCGATGCGGACGGGTTTTTTCAGGAAGCAGAACCCAAATGGCGGCCGGTGGACAGCCTGAAGGAAGGGGTGTTTGCATGCGGCATCGCGCTTTCCCCCAGGTCCGTGACAGAGTCCGTTGCAACGGCCGAGGCTGCGGCACAGCGGGCAATGAGAATACTGACAAAAAGCGCCTTGTCCAGAGCCGGGGTAACCGCAAGGGTCAGGCAAAGCCTTTGCTCCCTGTGCGAGCGCTGCATCGATGTCTGCCCCTATGGCGCAAGATCCATTGACCTGGATTTGCAGAAAGTCATCGTTAATGCAGCCATGTGTCAGGGATGTGGAAACTGTGCCTCTGAATGTCCGAACAGCGCTTCGGTTGTCGATGGTTTTTTTGACGGTCGAATGCTCGACATGATTGATATGGTGATTGAATGAAAGGAAATTCCATGAAAGCAGCAATCGACGGCAGCGGCGAACCGGGGAAGCCAAAAACCCTTGAAGAAAGGCTTGCGCCTGTAAGGAAAATGCTGCTGGCCTGCATACAGTGCGGCACGTGCAGCGGGTCCTGTCCCAACGCCTGGGCGATGGATTCCTCCCCCCGGCATTTGTGGCGCCTTTTGCTGACCCACAACGGGGAAGAGATTTTCAAAAGCCGGACGTTCGCCCTTTGTTCCACCTGTTACTCGTGCACCCTCCGGTGCCCCCGGGGGCTCCCCCTTACGGATGCCATGAGCCTGCTGAAGCAGGTGGCTGCAGCGGAAAATATCTATATTTACAGGAGAAGCGTCCGTTTTTACCAGAGCTTTATGGAAAGCGTCCGGCGCCATGGCAGGGTCCGGGAGATGGAATTCATGACCCTGTATTTCATGTCCATGAAAAACCCGATGATTCCTTTGAAATTCACGCCTCTTGGCATGAAGCTCATGGCGAAGGGAAAGGTGTCTTTTGAAATTCCGTCAAAGGGCAGCGGAAAACTGGATGCCCTTTTCAGAAAAGCAAAGGAAATTGAGGATCAATCATGAAATATATTTATTATCCGGGCTGCTCCCTTGAAGGTACGGCAGCGGAATACAGCATTTCCACCATGGCGGTTCTGGGCGCATTGGGGGTGGAGCTGGTTGAACTCGATGACTGGACGTGCTGCGGTGCGACTGCGGCCGAAGGCATCAGTCATCTGCTTTCCTTTGCGCTTCCCGCCAGGAATATCGCCGTTGCAGAAAAGATGAAGCTCAACTGCGATATTCTCGTCCCGTGCAGCGCATGCTACCTGAACCTGAAACGGGTCGAACATGAAACCAGGCTTGATCCCTCTCTTCTGAAGAAAGTCAACCAGGTTCTGGAAACCGAAAACCTGGTGCTCAAAGGGAAACTGAAAACGCGCCACCTGCTGGATGTTCTGGCCTCCGACATCCCTGTCAGCGATATCGCATCACGGGTGATAAAGCCCCTGGAAGGGCTTCGCATCGCCCCGTACTACGGGTGTCAGTGCCTGCGGCCGTATGCGGTTTTCGATGACCCGGAAGAACCTGTTTCCATGGAACCGATCATTACAGCCCTGGGGGCTTCTGTCTATGAATGGGACATGGGGGGCAGATGTTGCGGCGCCTCTCTCATGAGCACGGCACCCGATGCGGGCATCGAACTGGTTGCCGGGCTCCTGGAAACTGCACAGGATGCCGATGCCGTGGTAACGGTGTGCCCCATGTGTCAGATGAACCTGGAAGCATACCAGAAGAGGGCTTCCAAAAAGCGGCAAATGCACTACGACATTCCTGTGCTCTATCTGCCGCAGTTGATGGGCCTGGCCATGGGCCTTCCCGATGATCAGGTCCGGATGGACCTCAACCTGTGCGTACCGGATGCCTTCCGGAATAAACTGATGGCCCGGCAGACAGCGTAATTGGAAAAAAAACGATGAGCCATGGTATTTCAGAAAAGCGCATCCTTCCTGTCCTTATTTTGCGTCTCGGCGGGATTTTCATCCTGCTGATGGCGGCGTGGACCGGATTGCTTCTGTATCCCGGGCTCCCTATGCAGACCCCTGTCGTCCTTATTCTTGCCGGTGGCGCACTGCTTGCCGCGGGGCTGTTTCTGATGCGGATGGTGCTTGTTTTTCACATCGAAAAACCGATTTTGAACGCCTGCGAAAAGGCATTAACGGTTGCAGGAAAAAATTCTGGGAATAGCCTGCCCATATCCGCTGAAAATGAAATCGATGCCCTTTCCCGGTGCATGGAAACGGTATCAAGCCTCCTTGCGTGCAAGCAGCAGGAGCTTGCCCAGGAGCACAGCGAATATCAGAATCTTTTTGAAACCGTTCCCTGCCTGATCACCGTCCAGGACCGGAATCTTCGTCTTATCCGCTACAACAATGAATTTGCTGAAAAATTTGATCCCCGGCAGGGGGATTTCTGCTATTCCGTGTATAAAGGCCGTACCCGAAAATGCGACTGCTGTCCGGTCGAAAAAACATTCCAGGACGGGAAATCCCACACCTTTGAGGAAACCGGATACAATCGTGACGGCAAGCCTATCCGCTGGGTTGCCCGTACGGCTCCCATTATGGATGAAAACGGCGAAGTGGTGGCAGCCATGGAAATGAGCCTGGACGTGACTCTCAAAAGGCAGCTGGAAGAAAGGCTGGAGGCTTCGCAGCAGCGCTACCAGGCGATCTTTTCCAATATTCCCAATCCGGTATTTGTTCTGGATCCGGATACGATAAAGATCCTTGACTGCAATGATTCGGTAGAACCGGTTTACGGTTACACGCAGGAGGAACTGAAGGGAAAATCCTTCCTTGATTTTTTTGAAAAAGAGGAACGCGATACGTATGCATCAAAAATCCGAAAAGAAGCGTTCCTCCACCAGGTAAAACAGTTCGACCGGCAGGGAAACAGGCTGTTCGTGGATATCCGATCCGCCAAAACCGCATACCCGGAATGGGAAGTGCTCCTGGTCACGACCTCGGATATCACCCAGCAGCTTGAAACCGAACAGCAGCTGATACAGGCAAGCAAAATGACCACACTGGGTGAAATGGCAACCGGTATCGCCCATGAGCTGAATCAGCCGCTTTCCGTTATGAAAACCGCCAGCAGTTTCATGCTCAAGAAATTCGAGTCCGGCGGGGCGGTGCAAAAAGACATCATGGAAAACATGTTGAAGAAAATCGATATCAACGTAGACCGGGCCAGCAATATCATCGGCCATATGCGGCAGTTTGCCCGGAAATCGGAGCTGGACCTGGAAAGCGTGGAGGTAAACCATGTGCTCCAGATGGCCTCGGAAATTTTTTCCGAGCAGCTGAAAGTCCGGGGGATTAATGTCAAATGGGAGACCGGAGAGAATCTGCCGCTGATTCGGGCCAACCCCAGCCGCCTTGAGCAGGTTTTTGTGAATATCCTGATCAATGCGAGGGATGCCATCGAGGAAAAATGGGGTGATACCCATGCAGTACCGGAAGAAAAAACCATAAGCATTGCAACAGGAATGAGAAAAGGTGCCGTGGTTGTGGAGATCTGTGACACCGGAAAGGGGATTCCCGAAGCGATTATGGACAAAATATTCGAGCCGTTTTACACCACCAAGCCCGTTGGCAGCGGCACCGGATTGGGCTTGTCCATCAGTTATGGTATTATCAAGGAATGCGGAGGTACGATACAGACATCAAACAGAAAGTCCGGGGGGGTCTGTTTCACCATGCGGTTTCCGGTTGGGACCCCGATTCCGGAAGGTGCAGGGGCGCAAAACAGATGAATCAATCAAACAAAGGAGATCCCGATGGCAAAAAAAGTCATGGTCGTGGATGACGACCCCAATATCGTGAAATACATAACGGCCATCCTGGAGGATGCCGGTTATGAAACGTGCAGTGCCAGTGACGGAAACGAGGCATATGAGGTGTTGAAAAAAGAAACGCCGGACCTGATTACCCTTGATCTTGAAATGCCGGAATGGGGGCCCCGTTTTTATCGCAGATACGCCAAAAAACCGGAATACAAAGATATTCCTGTCATCGTCGTCAGCGGGCTTTCCGGCATCACCCATGCCATCAACAGTGCGGTGGCGGTTGTCCATAAACCGTTCGAACCGGACGAGCTGCTGAAAATCGTCAAAAATACAATCGGGTAAACCGGCTTTTCAGGATAAATGGGAATTTTCTTTTATGCCAAAAACGGTGGACAATACCATACTGCTCGCAGACGATGAAGCGGACGTTCGCGACGTGATGCGAATGTCCCTGGAGGATCTCGGGTATACCGTCATCTGTGCGGAAGACGGCCAACAGGCGGTGGATCTGTTTAAAGAGCATTCACCCCCCATTGTCCTGACCGATATCAAAATGCCCGGGATGGACGGTATTGAACTGCTTGAAAAGATAAAGCGGATGGATCCGGAAACAGAAGTGATCATGATCACCGGCCACGGGGATATGAACTTTGCCATAAAAAGCTTCCGGTTTGACGCCACGGATTTCATTACCAAGCCGATCGCCATGGAGGCCCTTGAACGCGCCCTGAAGCGCGCCCGGGATAAAATTACGGTTCGCAGGCAGTTTTACGCGTATACCCGGAATCTTGAAGCCATGCTTTCTGAAAAAAGCGGCCGACGACCGGAAGAATCCGATCAAACTACGGCAAGCACCATGCAGCGGGTACTCGAACATCTGCCTTGCTACATCAGCCTGTACGACGAAGATCTGCGAATCATAGAGGCAAACTCCTATTTTATCGAAAACTTTGGCGATGCGGCAGGAAAACACTGTTACGATGTATGCAAACGAAGAGATGAGCCGTGCCAGGACTGCCCGGTAAAAAAAACATTTTCCCGGGGAAAATCCTGCCAGCATGAAACCCAATACATTACAATCGACGGCCGGACACGAAAAGTGCTTGTCTGGACGCTCCCTGTTTTTGATGCGCTGGAGAAGTCCGTTGAACAGGTCATGTCGGTTGCCACCGACCTGGAGCAGGTCAGTGAGCTTCAGGACCACCTTTCCTCCCTGGGGCTTATGATCGGCTCCCTTTCCCACGGCATAAAGGGGCTTTTAACCGGACTCGATTCCGGTATGTACCTGATCAATTCCGGCATGGCCAAAGAAAACGGCCAGCGCACCAAAGAAGGATTGCAAATTGTCAAGGAAACCACTGAAAGGTTGAAAAAGGTGGTTCTGGACATTCTTTTTTACGCCAAGGAAAGGGAATTCAAAAAAGAAAGAGTCCCGGTCAAGGCTTTTGCCGATGATTTGAGCAAGGTGGTGGAGGCCCGGATTCAGTCCCATGGCATTGCATTTCGGAAGGATTTCAAAGACGGCATGGGGGAATTGGCAATCGACGTCAACTTCATGATCCAGGCGCTTATCAATGTATTTGAAAACGCGATCAGTGCGTGCATTGATGACAAGAGAGAAGCGCGCGACCATGAGATCGTGCTGTCGGTGCATCCGGAAAACGGCCGGGTGTGTTTTGCCATAACGGACAACGGCATCGGAATGGATGATGAAACCAGGAAAAACATGTTCAACCTGTTTTTTTCTACCCGGGGAAGCAAGGGGACCGGTCTCGGTTTGTTCATCACCCGGAAGATTATAGAGGATCACGGCGGCGAGATCCGCGTCGAGTCAACACCCGGCGAGGGAACCATAGTATCCGTCTACATTCCAGGAGTGGGGGATTGAAAAGGATCTTTTTTTCGAAATCGAAATCGATATCGAAATCGGCTTTTTATTCGTTCTCCATTGATCGGAAATTACGATTTGACATGCGGAAGAAGCGTTGTTATAGATGTTAGATTAAAGTTATACTTGTTTGTCCCGTCTGTGGGCATCGACCGGTTTTACCGGAAAGTGCCTTTTCAAATTATGGTAGCCGTACTATTGAACATTGTTTGCGGCAAGTAACGAAAATTCTATAACTGTAGCAAGGAGACCGCCATGTTGAAAAGAATAATATTATCCTTGATTGTCTTGCTGATGATGGCACCGTCTGTTTCGGCTCGTGAAATACAAGATGTGGAAATGCCGGAGACGCTGAAAGCAGGTGATCAGACGGTTGCCTTGAATGGTACCGGGGTAAGAAAAATAATGTTCATGAAGCCGTATGTTGCCGGGTTGTACCTGAGGGATGCAGAAACGGATGCGTCCAAAATAATGATGGCCGATGAACTCCAGGTGATCCGCCTGGAACTTCTCAGCGGCCAGAGCAGAACGCTGTTTCTGCGTGCTTTCAAAAACGGAATGCGCGCGGGTGCCGGTTCCATAGGCGCAAGCTGGGATGCGGTGGAACCCCGGTATGAAAAATTTACCGAGCTTTTAAACGACGATTTCAATGAAGGAGACGTCTTTAAATTCGCGTATTTTCCCGAGGAGGGCGTGCAGATCATCAAGAACGATGAATTGCGCGGTACCCTGGAAGGACTGGATTTTAAACAGGCATTTTTCGGCATCTGGTTCAATGAAGAAAGCCCGGCGGATGCAGACTTGAAAACAGCCATGCTTGCTGGGGACATGCAAGTGGATATGGCCGATATCAAGGCGGAAGAAATGAGCCTTGCCCAGGCCGAAACCGAAGTGGAAGAAGCCGCCCGCCGTGCCGAAGCTGAAGCGGAAGCCGCAGCGGAAGCCGCAGCGGTCAAGGCCGCTGAGGAAAAGGCCAAAGCCGAAGAAGCCATGAAACTGGCGGAAGAAAAAGCAGCGGAAGAAAAAGCCAAAGCGGAAGCTGAAGCAAGAAAAGCCGCTGAAATGGCAGCCAAAGAAGCTGCAGAAGCCAAGGAAACTGTAGAAGAAGCTGTAGAGGAAGTCGTAGAAGAAGTCGATGCCGTTGATACCGACGCTGTTTACTTTGGCTTTGATGATTCATCCCTTTCAGCGGATGCGCAGAAAACCCTCGATCAAAAAATTGAATGGTTAAAAGCGAACCCGGGCGCATCCGTTGTCCTCGAGGCGTCTACCGACGAGCAGGGCCCCGCTGCCTACAACCAATGGCTGGCCCAGATGCGCGGCGAGAGTGTAAAGAATTATCTGTACGAGGCGGGAATCGATCCCGCGCGCATCGAGCTTGTCGTCATCGGAGAAATTACCACCGGCGATTATGAAGAAAACCGGCGCGTTCAACTTGGCGTGAAATAGTCTGACGGTCATGTATGCATGGTGCCGGAAAACGGCACCATGCATATGATTCCGCACCCCCCCCTTTCCATCCGCTTGTTTGCATTTCTTTTTTTCGAAATCGAAATCGAAATCGAAATCGGTTTTTTACAAATCCACAGCACGACAGCTTCCTTTTGAAATACGGCAACCACCAAACGAATCGTATCCAAGCGTCCTATTCTTTTTTCGATTTCGATAACACCAACAAAGATATTGGGACATGACAATTTCAGACAGGTTCTGCTTGGCAGTAACCGTTTTTGTTTTAATTGTACTTGTCAATGGGCCTGCCATGGATTAAAACGTGAAAAAAAATAATGGCGTTTATGATAACAGGAAAAAAAAGGAGATATTTTGGCAAAAAGACCCATCACAACAAGCTATATTTTTTTTTATATTCTTTTTTCACAGGATACATGGCGGATATTGATCGCGATTGTTTTTTCGCTGATCATTGCGCCCCACACCTTTACACCTGATACCGGTATTCCCGGCCGGTTGGTTTTGTACATAATGCTTGCGGGAATTGGTTTCGCAGCGGCAGGGCTTCCGGCCAGGCTGATCACCCGCATATGTAAAAAATTGATCCTGGGTGATAAGGCCCCTTAGGGAGCGGGGGAGGGGGGTATTGTCGGTCATGGTTTGTCTGAAGGGGAAAAATACGAGGGGCAGTAATGATGGATGTTCATAACAATGAAATCGTTGAAATATTTTTAACGGTCGCCGATTTGATGGAAATTAAGGGGGAAAACCCTTTCAGGATACGGGCATACCGGGAGGCTTCCCGTGTCATCGGGGATATGTCCGAACAAGTGGCGCAGATGGTGCACGATGATCGGGATCTTACTGAACTGAAAGGAATCGGAAAGGATCTCGCGGAAAAAATAAGGGAGATCGTAACAACGGGTCAGCTGGAATTTCTTGAATCCCTTGAGAAAGAAATCCCGGCATCGCTGCTTGAACTGATGAAAATACCCGATCTCGGCCCGAAGAAAGTGGCCGCGATGTACAGGGAACTTGGCATTACGACAATGGAGGATCTTAAAAAGGCCGTTGAAGCCAAAAAAATATCCGCTTTAAAAGGATTCGGGGAAAAAACCGAACAGAAAATTTTCAAATCCATTTCACGGCCGAAAAAAGAGTTCGGGAGGCGAACGCTCCTCATCGATGCGGAACCTTCCGCCCTTGCCTACAAGAAATACCTGGAAAGCAAACCCGGCGTCAAATCTGTGAACCTCGCCGGTTCTTTCAGAAGGGGGAAGGAAACCATCGGAGATCTCGATATCCTGGTGACCTGCGATACGGGTCGCGAAAAAGAGGTCATGGACGCTTTTGTGACCTTTGAAGAAGTTAACCGCATTTATGCAAAGGGGAATAAGAAAAGTGCGGTTTTGCTGCGGAACGACCTGCAGGTGGACATAAGAATCGTCCCTGAGTCATCCTATGGTGCAGCGCTTCATTATTTCACGGGCTCCAAGGCGCATAATCTCGCCATTCGACGGCTTGCTGTTCAAAAAAAATACAAGGTCAACGAATACGGGGTTTTTGACGGAAGCAGACAGGTTGCCGGAAAAACCGAACGAGACGTCTATGAAGCATTGGGGCTGCATTACATTGAACCAGAGCTTCGCGAAAATATGGGGGAAATAGAGGCGGCAAAATCCGGCAGGCTGCCGGCGCTGATCGAACCCGGCCACATGCGGGGGGATCTCCATATGCATACGACCCGCACGGATGGCAGAAATTCGCTTTCGGAGATGGCGGAAGCGGCAAAGGCCCTTGGATACGAGTATATCGCCGTCACCGAGCATTCCCGGAAAGTAGCCATGGCAAACGGGCTCGATGAAAAGGATTTGCGTGAATACATGGCCAGGATCGAACAAGTAAATGCACAAATCGAAGGGATCGAGATCCTCAAGGGAATCGAGGTGGATATTCTGCAGGACGGCGGGCTTGATCTCCCCGATTCGGTTCTGAAAGATCTCGATATCGTCATCGGTTCTGTCCATTACCAGCAGCGTTTTCCGATGAAACAGCAGACCGAGCGGATCATACGGGCAATGGACAACCCGTATCTCCAGATCCTGGGACATCCCACGGGGCGGTTGTTAAATAAAAGAGACCCCATGGATATCGATCTGGAAAGAATTATTGAAGCGGCAAAAGAAAAAAAAGTGGCAATGGAATTGAATGCCCAGCCGGACAGGCTTGATCTGCCTCACAATTACTGTAAGTTTGCTGCGGATATGGGGGTTACAATCGTACTTTCGACGGATGCCCACAGTACGGAGAATTTACGGCGAATGGCAAACGGCATAACCGAAGCCCGCAGGGGGTGGCTCACCAAAGAGGACGTTGTCAATACGAGGTCCCTTGGCGAGATGCGGGAGATGCTCAAGCGATAGGGGCGCTACAGCAATCTTCCAATGGCTTCAGCCAGAGACGCTCATAGGGGGAAAGGGCAATGGCAAGGGTTTTACCGTCTGCCTGAAAGGATTGGTTTTCGAAGCAATCGATCCATTTGGCCGGAGCAGAAGCATCCCCTTGCATCAATATTGCTTTCATGTCCACATGTATCTCCTGCCTGCCCCCTGTGGTATTGACGATGGTCAGGCTGCAATGCGGCGGAAAATGATTGCAGACCACTGCAACCGAACGATTTTTACAGGGAATCGTTTTTGCTTCATTTCCCTGGGGGCAAAGCGCCCTGTCATTGTCCACGATTTTTATGAGCCCGTCGATTCCCCGGGCAATAACAGAATGGATGCCGGTGCCCGTTATTTTTTTTACAAGGTCCGGCAACCGGGAACGGGTCCGCTTGATATCCCGGTACTCACCCGTTTTGTTCATCCGTTTCAGGTCATTTGGCAGCCCGGGCATCTCGTTGAAATACAAGGACTTGACATTTCTCCCCATAAGGGCGAAGGCAAGGGCGTAAAATCCAAGAAACCGTTTTGCCTCCATTTTTTCATCGGTTATGCGAATCAGGCTGTCCCGGGTGGAGCAGCAGAGTTCGTAGGGCTCCCGCCCTTTGAGCACCTTGTCTGCAAAAAACAGGATCGCGCTTTTTTTGTCGGGATCATCCGGTTGGATATCCAGTGCGTCAAATATCTGCCGGGTTGTGTGGATGCTGTTTTTCAATGTGAGATCTTCATCGGATGATTTCGCAGGTGCCGTAAACAGGCGCTTGACCGCATTGTCATATTCAATGCCTGCTTCCAGGCAGATTTTCCGGAACAGTTTCGTGCTGCACCTGCCAAAGGGCGCGGTTTTGTATTTTATGCGGCCGCTGTTTTGTTCCACGATTTCAGAGAGCATCCATCTCTCTGAAAAGCGAAGCAGATCCATACTTCCCCGGACGGATTTGCCGTCATGGCTTTCTGCCAGGCTGAACCGGATGCATTTCTTTGGAATCTCATATTGATCGATGCGTTCAAATATCCGGTCGAGAATCCGGGCGTTTTCGGTGTTAAATACAACGGGAAGTACGCATGGCAGATGAAAATCGTACATCATGGGCGGCGGCGATTCGGTATCCGCCATCTGTGATAAGACAACGTCCAGGCCGTCATTGACCTCGAGGTTCGCCACGATCCGGGGCGCAACGCATTCCATGGAAAGGTACAGGATTTTCATGAGTTTTTTTACTTCGGGCAGGCCGAAACAGGACGTGTGAAATTTTTTGAAGGCATAGTTGGCTGCATCCAGCCGCAGCATATTGATGTCGAGACCCAGATACCAGGAAAAATCATCGGCAAGCATTTTCAGCCCTTCAAAGGTGGATGTGTTCACATCCACCTGGACATGGGAAAACGTGGTCATTGCACGAATCTGCTCTCCGAAAACGGCGGCGTCGTAGAATTCATAGTGCCGTACAATGCGGGCTGCATCGTTTACATCATACCCGGAAGAGGAAAGCAGATCAAACCTCGTTTCAATCAATTGACTGAAAATATATGGCGTATTTCTGCTTTCCTGGGTATTGGAACGCTGGAAAACCACATCCGGATGAATCCCCATTTTTACGAGATATTCCCGGAAAATCGGGATGTGCGTGTAATCCTCGTCCAGAAGGACCTGGTCGTTTCTGATCTTATCAAAAATCGACAACATACCGATAACTGCATTATCAAGAACGTCCGGTGCCAGTACGGCATTGACGGCCGCGCATCTTTGTTCAAAATCCATCTGCGCGAATATCTCATCTGCGGGGGTTCGCCTGAAAATCGTGAAGAGTGGAAACGGCCTGGGCCTGAAAATATCGTCAAAGGCCCCGGATGCCAGGAGTTTACGGTACATGTTTTCGGAATATGCGTAAAAGCAGCATCCCGCATTATCATCCCCCTCAAGATAGGCCTTGAAATTCGGATTTTCGATATCGACGTGGTTCAATACAAAATCGGCCATTGAAAAATACTTTTCCATGAGGCGCGAAAAGGTTTCACCGGTGCCAAAGGGTTGGTGAATTGCATCCCTTTTGATTTGGGAAAAGTATCCGTCATTGAATCGGTCGGAAACCACAGGGCAGGCCGGAAGGATATGAAGACCTCCTGCAGAGGGGAAATAACCCTCCAGAAAGAAGTCAAGTGTATCGAGCGTTGATTCGTTTTTCCGAAAGACGCTGTCCGGGTAGGCGATGACAACCGTTTTCGGGAGAATGCGCGAAAGGGGGTCAGCCGGATTGAAGGCGAGATCTTTCTGCTTTATGGCTTCAGGCTTGGCCCCCCACGTCTTCTCCAGTCGTTCGATCCAGTAATCGGCAATATCGTCGCAAAGCCGGCCGTATTCCGATTCCGGGAAGATCTCCGCAAAAAGGTCGTCAATGGCGTTGACGGCATCTTCTTCGAGCGGATGCCAAATCCGTTTTTCCCCATAATCCGCCATGGTTGACCGGTCCTCCGTCCCTGGACATCTGGTGTCCGCCCCGGCCCACAGCCTTCTACAAGCCATCTCAAAAAAATCTTTTTTTTAGATAGCTTGTATTCAATAGCCCGCTGGTTCCCGGTAGGCGTCGATCACTTCATCGATGATTTTTGCGATTTCCAGCAGTTCTACATCCTCCCATCGTTTGCCGACAATCTGGATACCGATGGGCAAGCCATCCACGGAAAACCCCGCCGGTATCGTTACAACGGGATGCCCGGTAACGTTGAAGGGAACGGTGTATCCCGACAGAGCCGTGTAGTAATTCAGCTTATGCCCGTTGACCGTGATCTGCCGGGTATAAATAGGCAGGTTCGACCGGATTGCGTCGGGTGGATAGTGTTCAATGGCCGGTACGGAAGCAACCGGACATATGAAAACATCCCAGTCTTCGATAAAACGGTCGAATCCGGCGGCCAAATGGTCCCTGCGGCTGAGGACCTGGAAGTATTTTTGTGTTGAAAGGGGATAGACCATTTGAAGCAGGGGCGTTTGGGCCCGGTATGACCACCCGAACAGGAAAGTGAAAAACCGGAAATGCTCCGGCTGGTTATGCATGATTTGCACGTCGATCATTTCGCCCCAGGTTTTCCATGTGTCCGGAAAATTCAGATCCGGATTGATTCTGACCACTGCGGCTCCGGACGCTGAGAGTTTTTTGATGAGACTGTTCATTATATCGCGCGTATCCTCGGATATGGGTACGCCACCAAAATTGCTGGACCATGCAATCCGAAGGGAATCGATCGTTTTTTCCGGCTCATTGTCATATTGCCGGAGCGGTATCACCAGGGGGTCTTTATCATCTATACCCGATATGATATCAAAGGCCAGTTTCAGATCTTCAATCGATCTTGCAATGGGGCCAAATGACGCCATATACCGCACGCTTCTTTCATCTGGATTGAATATGCCGGGAAAACTCCCATAGTTTGAAACCGTATTTTCTGTGGGCTTCAGGCTGTATGTTCCGGTAAAATGCGCCGGCAGACGAAGCGAACCGCCGATATCGCTGCCGATGTCCAGCGGAGAAAGTCCTGCCGCAACCGCGGACGCACCTCCGCCGGTACTCCCCCCGGGCGTGCGGGTGAGATCCCATGGATTGCTTGTTCTCCCGAAAATGGCGTTGTGGGTCTGCAAATCCATGCCGAGAAAAGGCAGGTTCGTTTTCCCGAGGATAATGGCGCCGGCCCCTTTCAGACGGTCAACAACCGTAGCATCAAAGAGCGTTACCTGTTCGGACATGTCCGGGTGGGCGTTTGTGGTTCGCGTATTTTTCACCGCGAAATGATCCTTTACGGTGACCGGGACCCCGTGCAACGGCCCCCACAGGTCACCCCGTGCAAGCGCCCTGTCCGCTTGTGCGGCTCGTTCCAGTGCGGCTTTTTCATCCATGATGACAATGGCGTTGAGATCCGGATTGTACAGATGAATGTGCTCGATGTGAATCCTGACCAGTTCCCGGGAGCTGATTTCCCCGTTGCGTATGGCGTTGGCCATTTTTGCGGCGGAATAAAACACGTAGGGCCTGCCGCTTTGTTCCACAGCGTCAGGAGGCGCCTGGTAGGGTTTTGGCGGAAGAGTTGACTGGCATCCGGCAGCAATGGTTGCAAGCAGAATCCAGGTGCACAAAACAAAGCGGCGGAAGAATAAAACTCCGGTGAACTCGAACATTCTTTTCATCAGCGGGTATCCCTGGGAAAAAGGTTATCTGACCAACTGAATAATAACTTCTTTTGGGTTGAAATTTCAACAAGGAAACAAAAAAATACGGGAATGCCGGCGGATATTCCCGCTTGACGCCGATGAACATAACCGGTAGAAGTATAACCGGTTTTCATGGCAGCATGGAGGCAGCAGGTTCTAAGAAGAAACAAAAGACAACCCATTCCGGAGGATGCATGACAATAAAAGAAATACCCATTGAAGCACTGGACGTCGAAAAATTCATCGATGAACAATGCCGGGCACTGGCTGTTGAAACAGAAAATGAGATAGCGGTAAATGCATTGTCCGGAGGCGTCGACTCATCCGTGACCACGATGCTCGCCCACCGCGCCATCGGCACCCGCCTGAAAACGTATTTTATTGACAACGGCCTGATGCGGCAGGGAGAGCCCGAGTCTGTCATGGAAACCATGACCGGGCTTGGTGTGCCCGTGGAGCGGATTGATGCAAGAAATGAATTTTTTTCCGCGCTGAAAGGGGTCGTCGATCCCGAGAAAAAAAGACAGGCGATCACGGACACCTTTTATAAAACCGTATTCGGACGTCTGGTCAGGCAAAGCGGGGCGAAGTTTTTGCTCCAGGGCACGATCTATACGGACGTTGAGGAAACTGTCGCCGGTATCAAGCGGCAACATAACATCCTGTCACAGCTTGGCATCGATACGGAATCTGCATATGGATACCGGGTGATCGAACCGCTCATTGCGTTGAGAAAAACCGGCGTGCGTGCCGTGGGAAAAGCACTTGGGATGCCCCAATCCGTTTACAACCGCCCCCCGTTTCCGGGTCCGGCGCTTGTCACAAGGGTTATTGGTGAAGCCCTGCCGGAAAGAATCGAACTGGTGCGCCGGGCAACGGCCATTGTCGAGGAGGAGCTTTCCGGTGTGGACGCTTTTCAGTATCTTGCCATCCTTCACGAGGACAGGGTAACCGGCGTATATCAGGGAGCCCGCCGTTATGGCAATCAGATAGAAATCCGCTGCTGGGACAGCATGGACGCGGTTCTTGCAAAACCGACGCGGCTTCCTTTTGAACTGCTGGAAAAAATGGCAAACCGTATTACCGGTGAAATCCCTGAGGTTGTCAGTGTCACATACAATATAACAACAAAACCGCCATCGACCATTGAAGCGCTATAGCCGGAGCCCGGCGGCCGGAATGCTGTAGGGGCAAAAAGGCGCGCCGTGCCCCTGTCAAACAAACCGTATCGATATGGAGAAAAAAAGATGACAGTCAGAATAATGCCTTGCCTTGATATGCAAAATGGACGGGTCGTCAAGGGTGTACAGTTCGTGGATATCCGTGATGCCGGAGATCCCGTGGAATGCTGCCGTGCCTATTGCGAAGCGGGCGCCGATGAACTGGCGCTGCTCGATATCACCGCAACGGTTGAAGGGCGTGCCACCATGCTCGATGTTGTACGGCAAGTGTCCCGGGCGGCCACGGTGCCGTTTACTGTCGGCGGCGGCATCAGCGACGCGGCATCCGCAAAGGCGGTCCTCGATGCCGGGGCGGATAAGGTATCGACCAGCAGCGCCGCTTTCCGGAAGCCGGCCATGATTGCGGAAATGATCAAGGAACTGGGTGAGGATCGCGTGACCGTTGCCATTGATGCGGCAGTGAACCCCTCGCTTCCGTCCGGTTACGAGGTATACGTTGATGGCGGGCGGACGCCCACGGGAGCGGACGCTGTTGAATGGGCAAAAACCGTGGACGGTTTCGGCGTAAAAACCATACTTCCCACGAGCAAAACCACCGATGGTGTGAAAACCGGCTATGACCTTGATTTGATCAAACGGTTGAAAAGTGCCGTTTCAGCGGAAATCGTTGCATCCGGCGGTGCGGGAACGATGGAGCACTTTTACGAGGCGGCGCAGGCTGGGGCCGATATTCTGCTGGCCGCATCGGTTTTTCATTTCAATATCATATCCATTCCAGAGTTGAAAAAGTACTTGAAGGAAAAAGGCATAAATATTCAAATGTAATATGAATAGTATAATATATTTTGTTACTGCTGCCCCAGTAAAAATTCAAAAACTTGAGAAGCCATCTCAAAATTGTCTTACGGCCCGATTTTTTCGTTGGATAATCGAAATCGCAATCGAAAGAAAAGAAAAAGAAAAAAATAGGTCCCCTGGACACGAAAACCTTGGTGGTTGCCGTATTTCAAAAGGAAGATGTCGGGTTCTGTGGATTTGAAAAAAACCGATTTCGATATCGATATCGATTTCGAAAAAACGAAATTCAAAGTGGATGGGCCAAAATTTGAGCTTTGAAAGCGGGCAGGATTAAAAAGTGAATTCGTCAAAATGCCCGTTTTCGAGATCGGCGTACAGCATTTTTTTCCGGAAACCACGGCCGCGACTCAAAAGAATTTTCAATGCCTCCATGACCTGCAGAGAAGCAATGACAGCGGGTACGATGGCGGGCGTCCCCAGGACCGTTTCCGCACCCGGCTGCGCGTCGCTGTCGAATAACGCCCGTATATACGGATCATCCGGAAATATGCCCATTATCCGGCCTTCGAAACCGGATATTGCCCCGTGGACAAGTGGAATGTTGTGCCTGCGGCAGACGTCATACAAAATGCGCCGTGTTTCCATATTGTCCAGGGCATCGATGGTAAGGTCGCATCCATAAACAAGACTTTCTGCATTGTCTTTAGCCAGGGATACAGCATGTGCGGTAACATCCACTGCCGGGTTGACCCCGGCGACCCTTTGCGCCGCCATTGTCGCTTTTTCGTTTCCCACAGCCGCGGTGTTTGATAGAAGCTGCCGATTCAGATTGGATTCGTCAAAACGGCCGCAGTCGACAATGGTAAGCCCCCCGATGCCGATTCTTGCAAGAAGTTCAATCGCATATCCGCCCAATCCTCCTGCACCGATGACCGCTATCCGGCTTCGGGCCAACTTGATTTGCTCATTGATGCCGATACTTCCGCGGTTCCGGATATAGCGCATGGGCCAAATGTTTTTCCCCATGGCCAAAGCATAGACATCTTTGAGCATGCATTGGTGAGTCTTTGAAATCGCTATTGCATCCGCCTCGAAAATGACGGATGCATCTTTGCCCGCAGGATCGGTGATGGTCTTCACAGAGACATCGATGCTGTTTTCAAGACTGCCGGGTGATTGGTCCATTGGCACCTGTCCTGTAGGGTTTCCGGAGCCTTTTATTCTTTGATGGCGCCGTAAAAAGTCCAATATCTGCGTTACGCGCAATTTCTCAGAATTTTACGTACGGATAAGTACGCTGCATTCTTCGAAATTGCGCAAGCCTTGATCTTGAACTTTTTACGGCGCCATCTGAAATCAAACTTTTTACGAGTTCATCATTCTTTAATCCGTCACAAAAAGAAACAGCGGCTCGATGTATTCGGCGTCGGCGTTGTCGATGGCATCGATGGCGGCTTTGTACATACGCTTTTTGTGCTCCGCAAAAATGCCTCTTTTTTTGTTGAAGCCTTTTGCGAACAGCAATACATCCTCCATGAGGGCCTCTGCATTAATGCTTGCTTTTTCAATGACGTGATGAGCTTCGAGTTCTTTTGCGCCCGCTCGTTTTCCGGTTAGCTTCAGTTCATTGAGCTTGTATTGGGGAATGGCCTTTTTAATCGTTTCTATCATGCCCGGCAGAAAAGGAATGCCGAGATCAACTTCCGGCAGACAGAAATAACCGCGATCGGCCTTCATGAAGCGAAAATCGCACGCGCACGACAGAATGGCCCCGTTCCCGAAAGCATGCCCGTTGATAGCGGCGATGACCGGCACGGGGTACAGAAGCAGCCTTTTGAATACCTCGTTCATCTTGTACATGAAGGATTTTATTGCCTCAAAAGACTCTTGCTGCATCTGGCTTCCAATCCAGTCCACATCGATCCCCAGAGACCAGAATTTCGTACTTTTTGAGGCAAGCACAACGGCAGTGACCGTTTTGTCTGCTTCCACTTCATCGAGAACGGCATTCAGCCTGTCCGCAAATATAATATTGTGCCTGTTTTCGTCATTATCCATATATATGACGGCAACGGATTCGGATTTTTCCCAGTGGATCATCGGCATAATTTCTCCGCTTGTTTGAATTTCGTTTTTTCGAAATCGAAATCGCAATCGAAATCGGTTTTTTCAAATCCACAGAACACGACATCTTCCTTTTGAAATACGGCAATCACCAAGCTTTTGGTGTCCAAGTGACCTGTTCTACTGTTGAGATGGGTTCTAGTTGTTTGATTCCAGTGGTATTTTTTTTTTGAGATCCTCGAGGCGGTTTTCTATTTTTTCCTGCACGGATAGAAGTTCCTGCTTCAGAATCTGCAGCTCTTCCATGCGGCTGTTTATTTCCTTCAATTTGATCTTTCCGTATTGAAGCGCCTTGATCAGCTGCTTTTCTTCATCCATGTCGAAATCCGCCATACCGATCATTTCGGCGATTTCGTCCAAAGAGTATCCCAGGCGCTTGCCGCGTAGTATAAGCCGGAGGCGGGCCCGGTCACGCCGGTTATAAATGCGGTGATTCCCCTTTGTCCGCCGTGGAGAAATCAGTCCCTTTTCTTCGTAGAAACGGATGGTCCGTGTGCTGATGTCCAGTTCATCGGCAAGATCGGATATGGAAAAAGATTCGTTCCCTGAAATTTTTTTAATGTTCATGATGTTGTCCGGTTGATATCGGTTAATGGTGAGTCGGGAAGTGCACCTTCTCGCTTTTTAGTGCAGCTGCTTTGAAGCATGGCCGATACGCACAGATCTTCATCGACACCTGTAATACGGCAGGATGCCATACGATTCGTTTCGGTCTGTATACTATTTTGAATATATACCGGAATATAGTTTGAAGAAAGTCCTTTATAAAAAAAACCGGGTTTATCAATTTTTTTTTCAATGATCACTTCCAGGGTTTTCCCTGTCATTTTTTTGTAAAAACAGGCTTTCTTGGATTTCCCAAGTGCAGAAAGAATGTCGGCCCGCTGCCTGGCGATCTGTGCAGGGACCTGATCCGGGTAGTCCGCTGCAGGAGCAGGGGGCCGCGGGGAAAAGGGAAAAACATGCAGGTAGGAAATTGGAAGGCCTGCGATAAGGTTTCGGGTGTTTGCAAAAGCAGCGTCTGTTTCTCCGGGAAAGCCGACCATAACATCCGCACCTATGGCGGCATCTTCCATCCGTTCGTGTATTTTCCTAATGATTTCCGCAAAATTTGCCGGCGGATAATGGCGGTTCATCCGCTTCAGTATTTCAGGGTCCCCGCTTTGAAGCGGAACATGAAAGTGGCGGCAGATCTTGGGGGATCTGCTGATGAAATCAAGCAGCGGATCGGATATTTCGGTCGGTTCCAGGGAACTCAGGCGCAGTCTTTGCAAGCCGGGGCGATGCTGGATGGTTTCCAGAAGCCGAAGAAGATCAAACCCGCCGGAAATATCCGTTCCCCATCGGCCAAGATGAATGCCCGTGAGCACAATCTCTTTTGCCCCTTTTTGAATCAGCGCATCGAGTTCTGCCATGACCTGATCCGGCGGCAGGCTGCGACTCCTGCCCCGGCTGTACGGGACGATGCAATACGTGCAGAAGGAATTGCAGCCATCCTGAATTTTTAGAAACGGGCGCGTCCTTTTTCCAAAGGAAGGCGCCGGCATCCGGTCAAAAATCCGTTTTGCCGATATGGATTCATTTATGACAAGGGGCGAGACAGACTTTTTCCCAGGGGCAGCATCAATGATATCAAGAATGCGGTGTTTATCCGATTGCCCGATGATATAGTCAACCCCTTGGATAGAACGGATTTCATCCGGCTGCACCTGGGCATAGCAACCGGTGACGACAATGGTCGCGGCCGGGTGATTTCGTATAACTTTTCGTATGGCCTGGCGCGATTGCATCGCCGCTTTTGCAGTGACACAGCAGGTGTTGACAACGCATATACCGGTTGTTGCGTCACCGGAATGGGCCGCACCGACGTGGGTTTCGGCGTATGACGCAAGCGCTTCGGATTCGGCCTGGTTGACCTTGCAGCCCAGTGTTATAAATGCAGGTTTCATTCGATCCATCCCGCAGCGACGATGCGATCTTCAATGTAGCAGACGGCCGCCTGCCCCGGCGTGACAGCGGCTTGCGGGTCCTTGAAGTCAATGGTCGCCGTGTGGTCACCCGTTGGTGTCAAGAGGGAATCAACCGCCTTGTGTCTGTACCGGATCCGGGTTTTTACGTTCACCGGCCCTCTTATTCCGGGAAAGATCCAGTTGACACCGGAAATATCGCATCGGTTTTTATATAATTCATCTTTGAAGCCCACCACCAGTCGATTTTGCGCTACGTCTATTTCCCGCACGTAATAGGGTTTTGAAGCAGGACAGTTGATGCCCCTGCGCTGGCCTATTGTATAGCGGAACAACCCGTGATGACGTCCAACGATATCGCCTTTTGCATTGACAATATCGCCGTTTTCAAAGCGTCTATGGAGCTTTGATGCGATAAAATCCTGGCAGGATATCCCCTTTATAAAGCATATATCCTGGCTTTCTTTTTCGCTGAACGGCTGCAGGCTGTTTTTTTCCGCAATCCGGCGGACTTCTGTTTTTGTTTTTTCGCCCAGCACGAAACACGCATGTGCCCGCTGGTCCGAATCAAGCATTGCCAGAAAATAACTCTGGTCTTTTTTGGCATCAATGCCTTTTTTCAGGTAAAAACGTTCATTCTCATCCTTTTCCATTCTTGCGTAATGACCGGTCGCAAGCCGCGTGGCACCCTGTTTGCGTGCGTGCTCGAGCATTACGCCGAACTTGATTTCCCGGTTGCAGAGCATGCATGGATTGGGCGTCTTTCCAGAGACATACGAGTTGACAAAGTACGTGACAACCCGCTTCTCAAATATATCACGAATGTCTATGACGTGGATTTTTATGCCGAGCAGGCGGGAAAGATGATTGATTCGCGGCTGCGGGTCATACCGCCCGGAGAGGGTTTCGTACCCGGTGATAAAATGCACCCCGAATATGTCAACGCCCTGCTGTTTAAGCAAAAAGGCGCTGACAAGGGAGTCGATGCCGCCGCTTACTGCAACGGCGGTTATGTTTTTCTCGATTCGGGGCATTGGAAAGTGACCGGATTTCCTATCCCTCCAGTTCGCGGATCAGAAGGGATGAGGGGTCGAGAAACAAGACGCTGCCGTTTTCATTGGCATTCCCGTCGGTGGCAACCTGCCTGACGTAGATGCGATCGTTTTCCGGTTCGAGACGGATCATATAATTGAACCAGCCGATCATGGGCATTAACCGGGTAGGAATGTTAATTTCACTGATCGGTTCATCCCGGTGTGACCGTATGGTGAACCAGAATACCAGGTTGTTGCTTTCCACGAATTTTTTGAGATCGGCAATCTCTTCCTCGGAAACCTTTTCAAAGGAAAAATCATCGATCATGATTTGTGCCGGTATAAAAATTTCCTGTGAGATCAGTTCGTTGACTCTTTTCTTGAGCTTGGCGATACTGAAGGTTTCCGTCTCAAAGGTCATTATGAAGCGATGCCTGAGCAGTTGATCCTTAATTTTGTTGCTCTTCAGGGAGTCATGTTCCTGGCCCAACCGTTGAAACACTTCCTTGTACCACAAGTCAACCTTTTCAACCGGATCCGCCGTAGAAATGTGGAGAATGTTTTTTTCGCGGAGCATGCCGTTGATGGCGATTTGAACAAGCAATGCAGTTTTGCCGACCCCGGCCCTGGCAATTATGGCGGCGAATCCACCCGGCTTAATGATTTCTATGGGCCTGTCGCCGTCCGGCTCGCCGGGATAGGGTACATTGAAAATATTTTTTAACATCTATACTGTGCTCCATATATATGGTTTTTATGTTTGGCGTATTTTCAGCCCCTGTCCATAGACCCGGGCCGGCCATGATCATGCGATTCTCCCTTTGTCCACAGCGCCTGTCAGGCGCCGGAACTGTCTGCGGAAGCGCGTTTTTTCGAAATTTCTTCAACAATGGACTTGGGGACCTCCTTATATGCGGAAAACTCCATTGTAAACTGCGCCTTGCCCTGAGTGAGCGAACGCAGCACCGTGGCATATCCGAACATTTCAGCAAGGGGGACCTGGGCTTCGATCGAGGAGGTGACACCTTCATCGTGGGAACCGACGATCATACCACGGCGCTGGTTGAGCGACGCCATGACATTGCCGAAAAATTCACCGGGCGTTTCCACCACAACTTTCATAACCGGTTCAAGCAGTACCGGGGTGGCCCTGTTATATGCCTGTTGAAACGCGCCGCGTGCCGCAGCCTGGAACGCCATTTCCGAAGAATCCACCGCATGAGAGGCACCGTCATTCAATACAATCTTGATTCCATTGACGGGATACTTCATCCACGGTCCTTTTTTCATGGAGGCGGCAAAGCCTTTTTCACAAGCCGAAATGTACTGGGTCGGGATGTTTCCGCCGGTTACCTTGTTTTCAAACTCAAATTCGATATCCGGGGCCGGTTCCATGTATCCGGCCACCCGGCCGAACTGTCCGGAGCCGCCGGTCTGTTTTTTGTGGATATAATCAAACGGGGCGGTCTGGGTGATGGTCTCACGATAGGCAACCCTGGGTTCGCCGGTGGTGATTTCCACGCTGTATTCCCTTTTCATCCGTTCGATATAGATTTCAAGGTGCAGCTCTCCCATTCCGGAGATAAGCGTTTCGCCGGTTTCGTCGTTAAAGCTCGTGTTGAAGGTCGGGTCCTCTTTTACAAACCGGTTCAACGCCTTGGACATGTTTGCTTCGGATTTGTGATCCTTTGGTTTCACGGACAAGGAGATAACCGGGTCGGGGACATACATGGAAGACATGGAAACATTGATGCCGGGAGCGACAAATGTGTCACCGGAGGCACAATCAATGCCAAAAAGCGCTCCGATAAAACCTGCCCCAATTACTTCAACATCTTCCATTTTATTGGCATGCATCCGGACAATCCGTCCAATTTTGATTTTTTTGCCCGTCCGCATGTTGAACATGGTTTCGGATTTTGCCAGGCGACCCTGATACACCCGGATATAGGTCAACTGGCCGTAGCTGGTGTCTTCAAGCTTGAATGCAAGGGCAACCAGGGGGGCTGTGCTGTCCGGCTTCAGGATTACTTTTGCCTCATTGTCTTCAATATCGAGGGCATGGTTTTCAACATCTTTCGGAGACGGCAGATAATGGCAAAAACCGTCCAGCAGCGGTTGAATGCCCTTGTTTTTGTATGCCGATCCCATAAGCACCGGAGTCAGTTTGTGCAGCAGCAAGCCCTTGCGAATGGCGCCGCGGATGAGTTTTTCATCAATTTCTGCATCGTCTAAGATCGCTTCGGTTAATTCATCTGAAAACATGGATGCGGCATCCAGCATTTCTTCCCTTTTGCTGCGTGCGGTTTCAACAAGGTGATCCGGGATTTCCGCTTCCCTGATTTCCTGGCCGGATTCGCCGTCAAAGTAAAGCGCCTTCATGGTAACCAGGTCGATCACCCCTTCGTGCGCGGATTCGAGGCCGATGGGAACCTGCAGGGCAATGGCATTATGCCCCAGTTTTTCCCTCAGCTGGGATATAATCCTATCCGGGTTCGCGCCGCTTCTGTCGCATTTGTTGATAAATGCGATGCAGGGGACATTATAGCGCTTCATCTGCGTGTCCACCGTTATGGACTGCGACTGGACGCCCCCTACGCCGCACAGCACCAGAACGCTGCCGTCCATTACCCGGAGGGCTCTTTCGACTTCTATGGTGAAATCCACGTGACCGGGGGTGTCGATAATATTGATTTCGTGGTTTTTCCATGTGCAATAGGTTGCAGCGGACGCAATGGTAATACCGCGTTCCTTCTCCAGCTCCATGGAGTCCATTGTGGCGCCAACGCCGTCTTTCCCCCGTACTTCATGAATGCGGTGGATGCGTTTTGTGAGAAACAGTATGCGTTCCGTCAGTGTTGTCTTGCCCGAGTCGATATGTGCGCTGATACCAATGTTTCGGACGTTTATAATTTCATTAGATGCCATCGATTATGCTGCCTTCAAATAGTGATAATGATTAAACGGTATTCCCGATGTTTCGAAAATTGATGGCACCGTAAAAAGTCCAATATCTGCGTTATGCGCGATTCCTCAGAATTTGCGGCTTACGCCTTGTACACATACACGTACAGCTAAGTACACTGCATTCTTCGGAATCGCGCAAGCCTTGATCTTGAACTTTTTACAGCACCATCTAAAAACCGACTTTTTACGAGTTCATCAAAATTGTTTCATACCATTACAAATGTTACATAAAAAAACAACACCCTCTGGCGGCGTTGTGAGGCTCTTCAAAATGCTCACATATTACGTATATGTTCCGCTTTTTCATCGCCTCACGCCTTGCCAGCGGGCGCGATCTTTTTTTTGAGATAGCTTTTAGCATAGAATATGCCAACCGGAATCTGCTACTTTTGCATTTTTGTGCCACTGTCAGGCGGTGAATGACCGGATGGTTTTGGTAAAATTTTTCTTAATACCGAATGTAAAGATATAAAGTCAATATAAAAAAATAAAATCAGAGATCCGCCTGTATCAAACGATCAAGAATCAACCCCCAGAAAACCATATTGCCGGAGGTGGAGAACCGCCATCCCAGGTGAGACAGGCAGAATCCGCATATGGCCGTTTGCCACAAGTGGGGCGGAAACCATGAAAATTCGCTTGTCGGGTGCCCTATGACAGCGCATCCGTCCGCTTTCTTGAAGCAGCCGATTTCAAATACGATACCATGAGGATTGGCAAAGGTATGGCAATGGGCGCCATTGACGGTAATACGGTTTGTTTCGTTGGTTATGGCAAACCGGCACTGTCGGCATATGAGATCGTCATCGCATGTGTCTTTTTCTGCATTTTCGGGCTCTTGGTTCGTATCCGCGCGTAAAGTAACGAAGAAGTCGTTTTGTGACGGCGTTCTATGCTGCCGTAAGGCGAAATGATTTATACCGGAAACTGTTGATTTCATCGCATTTTTCTATTAAAGACTTACTTTTACCAACCATGCATTTATAATATAAATAGAATAGACCGTGTTGTCAAAAACGGTTTGGTGGCAAGGCGAGTATGTGCGGAATATATGGCATCGTTTCCAACGGCCTGAAAGAAGATCTCTTTCGAAAGAGGCTCGCGCAAATGGGCGTGCAGCAGTCGCACAGGGGGCCGGACGGGCAGAAGGAATCCATTTTCCCCCCCCAGGCGGAAAATGGAAAGTTTACGGTAGGAATGGGGCTTGCAAGGCTCGCCATTCTGGATCTTGTCACCGGTATGCAGCCCATATGCAGCAGGGCTGACGGTACTGCCATCGTTTGCAACGGACAGATTTACAATTATATCGAGCTGCGCCCCATGGTATCGGATTGTGATTTTGTTTCGAGCGGGGACATCGAGGTTGCGTTGCATCTGTACCGGAAAAACGGAACCGCCTTTCTCGATCTGGTAAACGGCATGTACGGCGGGGCGATTTATGATCCGGTAAGAAACAGACTGGTACTATTCAGGGACCGGTTTGGAATCAAGCCCCTGTATTATGCCCGTAATGACGAAGGATTCGCTTTCGCCTCTGAAATAAAGCCCCTGTTTACGGCATTGAACATGCGGCCTGCCATCCATCGGGAAAAGCTTCATACCTATTTTACATATCGCTACGTGCCTGGAAGCAAGACTCTGTTTCAAGGGATTCACCGTGTGCCGCCGGGGTCGTTTTTGATTTTTGACCTGAATACGGGAACATTTGAAATTGTTCGATACTGGAACTATTGTCCCGATGACAGGCACAGCCGCATGACGCTTCCGGAAGCGGCCGAACGGTTTCATGAATTGTTCGAAGATGCCGTCAGAATCCGGCTGCGATCGGATGTCGAACTGGGAAGTTTTATCAGCGGGGGAATTGATTCGTCTGCCGTATCTTCTGCTGCATCGGTATCTCTGCCGTCCATGCGCCTCTACACCATTTCATTTGCGGAAAAAAAATACGATGAGCTTCCCTTTGTAAAACAGCTTCTTGCCGCCATGCCCCGGCGATTTGAACGTTCCAGGCTTACGCATGCGACTTGTGGCAGGGAAATGCTGAAGGATTTGCCGGAAATCATCAGCGCCGTGGAGGAACCGATTTCGCTGGGCACGATGCTCCCCACCAACCAGCTCTGTGAACTTGCCGGAAAAGATGTCAAGGCCGTATTGACCGGGGAGGGGGCCGATGAAATTTTTGCAGGCTACCGGAAATTCATGATCGAAGCGGCCGCTGCCGGTTTCCCGGATTTTACCCCAGCGCAGCGAAGGAAGCTTGTCCTTCAATTCCCGGAGTTGATAAACCTGCTGCACAACGGGAATGGTGGAACCGATCCCGGAAAGCGATATATACAGTCAGAGGCCCTGTTTTCCATGGACGAACTTGACAGGATGCTTGGATTTCTGCCGGATAACCCTCTTTTTGAAGAAGAGGCAAAACCCGTGATATGCGGCGATGAACACCCTGTCAACAGGGCCATCGCATATGAAACACGATTTCGCCTGCCGGATTACGTGGTGCTGCGCCTTGATAAAATTTCAATGCGCCATTCTCTGGAAACCCGGACGCCCCTTTTGGATTTTCGCATCGCGGAATTTGCCGCCGGTCTTCCCGTATCCATGAAAACAAATCTCTCAATGAACCGGGAAAAGTTCATCTGCAGCTATACATATCTGAAGTACGGGATTCTTGACCCTGTCTCCACCTTTCGCAGAAAGCAGCCGTTTACGTTTCCCATGGCCGACTGGCTTTCAGACAGAAATGCTTTGCCGGATTTTATAAAAGATATTATGTTTGGCAGCATCGTTGCAAAACAGAACCTGCTTGATCCAGATTCGGTAAAGGCGCTCGCATCAAGCGTGACAGGGGCAGGGGTGGGCCCGCACACCCTGGTTTCGTCCGCGGACCGGCTTTTTTCGGTGATTGTATTCACCTTGTGGGTCGAGCAGATGATTCAATAACCATATACAGGAAAGCATATTGAAACAAGACGGCCGTAAAAACGAACTTGCCGATGCCTTCCGGCAGCAGTACATGGATACGTTGTGCCGTACCCTGCCCAAAAAATATCGGACCTACGGTTTTGAATATGAGTTTCTGCCGGGGGGCATGCTTGGCATTGAGGATATGGCACGTATTGATGCGCTCCTTGGCGACATTGGCGGAGAAAAAATCGGATCGGATCGGTTGTTTGATAATGGCATGCTGGTGACGTTCGAACCCGGGGGGCAGATCGAATACTGCAGCCCGCCCATGCTTGCCGACGACCATAAAAAATTGAATTTCCTGCTTGAATTCATCGAGGATGTAAACGGAACCATACGGGACCGTTTGGGAATAAACTACATGGGGATCGGATTCCTTCCCGGAAGGGCCAATTATCCGTTATGCCTCCGGACGGCCCGGTATCTGCAGCTGCACAGGCGTCTTTCAAAAAGCGGAACCCGGGGGCATGAAATGATGAAAGGGACGGCATCGATTCATCTTCATGTTTCCATAAGCCGCATGGATGAACTTCTTCCCTTGTTCTATTTTCTCTGCGACCTGAGCAGGAGCAGGGATTTTGGAATGGACGGAGAGCGCCTTGATATATGGAACCATACCGATCCGAGCCGATGTGGAAACCCGCCTTGCTGCAAGGAAGCACTTGCGTCTCCGGATCAATTGATAGACAGGCTGGTCCGGTACGCTCTCCAGGCCGTGGTGCTGGGCGAAGAGGTCCCTTTTGAAAAATCCTCCGATCAGTCCTTTTCCGCCTTTTTGTATCATATGACAACAATATTCACCAATGTTCGATTTAACCTGAAAGGGCCTACGCTCGAACTCAGAACACTGGATAGTGTTCCCCCTTGTAGTTTCAAACCCAAATGGTTACAATTTGTAGCATCAGCCAGAGAAGTAAAATAAAACACCGAAAGGAGAAGAAATGGCAACCATAGAAATCTATTCGACCCTTAGCTGCCCGTATTGCGTTGGCGCCAAGGATCTGTTGACCCAGAAGGGAGTTTCTTTTTCCGAAATCCGCATTGAAGGAAATCCGGAGAAAATGGCCGAGGCCAAAAAAAGAAGCGGGGGGCGCATGACAGTTCCCCAGATTTTTATTGATAACGTCCATGTGGGCGGGTATGATGAACTAAAGGCCCTCGATAATGCGGGAAAGCTTGATTCAATGATCGGTATTGCATAGATGAGGCGGCAGTCAAAGACTGCCGTTCACCTGAGTCACCGACTGCAATGGCTGCTTTTCAGCTATGTTTTTGGAGGAGCAAATGCACGGACGAAAAAAAAACAAGCGGAAAAATACCCGTTCCATCGTTTGGGAGGATATCACCGCGACGGTACAGGTTGACGATCATCTTTCTTCCATAAAAAAGCCGAAGCTTAAAATTCATGGGCGGGTTAGAGATATCGGCGCCTATGGGATGTTTCTGGTCGCCGGGGAAAGAGTCCCTATCGGTTCCAAGGCCGAGATCATGATCGATTTCAATCCTCGGCAACCGGGAAGATCCGCACTGGCGGCAGAAGGAAAAACCGTCAGGAATGATTCGGAAGGTATCGGTATCCGTTTTACCCGCATTGACCTGGCAAAACTTCAGAAATGCATTCTCGACCGGATGAACACTTCGTAGGAAAAATATTCAAAACGCGCGCTATCGGTTTTTTCGACGGTATGCGTCGATAGATACCATAATGGCAAAAGGAAATGTTGTAAGAAATTCAAAGATAAATCCGGTCACCATGAGAAAATAATAAAACGGAAGCTTTATTGCATAAAAATGCAGGTTTTTGAGCATGTATTTCAGCCAGCCGGCCATTTGTGAACCCTCCGGTAAACAGTATTTCTGAAATCAGACTTTTACGAGTTCATCAGTTTTGACGACTTTGTAAAAAATCCAATATCTGCGTTGTTTTTTTTTATTTGCAAGCTTGACGGCGTCGTAAAAAGCGCTTTATCCCCTTATATGCCAACCGGTTTTATCGGCGTCAGTAAGATTCTTCATCCAAAACATTTCTCAGGGCGATTGCCACATCGGAATGTGGTCTGAAGCAGTTTCAGGGTTTCCTTGATCACCGGCTGGATCAAAACCGGCTGGAGATTTTTTTCAACGGAATGCCGGCTGAAATTGAGTATCTGCACTATGAGATCCCTCGCCCTGTTTGCGGACTTTACCACCTTTTCCAGATTTTCATAGGTTTTACTGCAGAAGGGAACCCCTTTCAATGAAAAAACAGGTAATCATTGAAATGCTGGGTGATATCTCTCATGAACTTTTCATGACCGCGGGCTGAGATGGGTTCTACTGTACTTCCGTGCTTTTTGTTATTTGCGCTGCTTTTATTTTCATCGAATTCAAATTCCATCTAAAAATTATATCTTTTTTATATATCGAGTCAAGAGAATCTGTAGGATTGCATTTGGGATACTATCCGTATTATGTCAGTATTATGTTTTGATAAGTGAAGGCTCTTTGTGTATAATTTCTCTGTATTTCAAAAAATACTGCTTGCTGCGTAGAAATCCTTCATAAGCACATATGGAGCCGGCCATGTCTGAAAACAGTATCCCTCATAAAAACAGGAAGCGGCGATCCCCTCGAAACAGTCTATTAGACGGCCCGGATTTTATCATGAATGCGGCAATCGGTATATTCCAATCAACCCCGGAAGGTCGTTTCCTCTCTGTCAATCCTGCGCTGGCCAGGATGTACGGCTATGAAACGCCGGAAGAGATAGTTGAAACCATAGCCGATATCGGTCGACAGTTGCATTTGTATGCAGCTGACAGAGAAAATTTCAGGCAGGTCCTGGAGGCACATGGCCAAGTTGAAAACTTTGAATATAAGGCTTGTCGGAGGGACGGGTCTGTTTTCTGGGCGTCCAAAAATGCCAGGGTTGTAAGGGATGATGAAGGAAACATTTTTTATTACGAGGGTTTTACAACAGATATTACCGATCGCAAACGGATTGAAGAGGCGCTGCGCAAAAGCGAAGAGCGTTATCGCCTGTTGTTTGAGTATTCCCCCCTTGGTGTTTTCCATTTTGACATAAACGGTGTCATTGTCGACTGCAATGACAACTTTGTCCAGATTATCGGCTCATCAAAAGAAATGCTGATCGGCATGAACATGCAAAATCTGCCGGACAATAAGCTTGTCGGTGAAGTCCGGAAAGCATTGGCGGGGAAAACCGGTTTTTATGAAGATATTTATCATTCTGTTACGGCCGAAAAGGCAACCCCGGTAAAAGTGAACTTTGCTCCCATAAAGGATGATAAGGGGCGGATTCTTGGTTGCGTGGGTATAGTTGAAGACATCACCGAACGCAAAAAGGCTGAAAAGGAGCAGATAACACTCCAGGAACAGTTGAACCAGGCGCAGAAAATGATATCCATCGGTCGTTTGGCAGGTGGTATTGCACATGATTTCAATAATATGCTGACCATTATCAATGGATACGCAGAAATGATGGCCGAGGTGCTCTCCCCTTCCGATCCCATGTATGAAAGCGTCCAGGAAATTCACGACGCCGGTAAGCGGTCAGCGGTTGTCGTTCGCAAGCTTTTGGCTTTTGCAAGAAAGCAAACCATTTCCCCTGTACCTATTAACCTGAACAGCGGCGTATCCGGCATGCTCAAAATGCTGCACCGGCTTATCGGCGAGAACATTGAATTGCTCTGGAAACCCGGAAATAATCTATGGATGGTAAAAGTCGATTATTCTCAGGTTGACCAGATCCTGGCAAACCTGGTGGTCAATGCCCGTGATGCCATTGAAGCAGCAGGAAAAATCATCATTGAGACGGGAAATACAGAGATCGATGAAGCATACTGCGCCTCTCAGTCAGGTTTTTCTCCGGGGCAGTTTGTTATGCTTGCCATAAGTGATAACGGCTGCGGCATGAATAAGGAAATTCTGGAGAATCTGTTCGAGCCGTTTTTTACGACCAAGACGGTTGGCAAGGGTACGGGGCTTGGACTGCCCACAGTCTATGGCATTGTCAAACAAAACAGCGGGTTTGTAAATGTTTACAGCGAACCGGGAAAAGGCACAACGGTAAGGATATATCTCCCCCGTCACTTGTCAGGCGACACTTGTGCTGCTATGGCAAAAAAGGAAGAGGCGCCGCTAAAGGGGCGTGGCGAAACCATCTTGATCCTGGAAGACGAGACCGAGGTTCTGGGTGTAACAAAAATCATGCTGGAACGTTTGGAATACAAGGTATTGACAGCCACCGTGGCTGAAAAAGCCATGTCGCTGGTTTTGGACCATAACGGCAGAATTGACCTGCTGATCACCGACATCGTAATGCCTGAAATGAACGGACGCGATTTTGCCGATCAACTGAATGCGCTTTATCCGGAAATCAAGGTACTGTTTATGTCCGGCTACACTTCCAACGTGATCGCCCACCATAATGTATTAGATGAAGGGCTGCATTTCATTGAAAAGCCCTTCACCCTAAAAAAACTGGCCGGAAAGGTACAGGAGATATTAACCCCTTCCTGCAATCTATAATCATTTGACATTGCCCCCCGAATCCGGTAATTGTTTCCGGCTGAGCAAGAGGACCGGGAAGCGCCGGCCGATTGTTATCAGGTAGCCGTATTTGATATTATTGCATCAAAATGTTGCGGAGCTGACAATGTCTGAAACACAACCAGGTCATATAGACAGCAAGCCGCCCGATCTGAAAAGTCCCCGGTTGCTCAGTGATACCTTAACCGAAAAGCAATTCAGAAAAATCGAAGAGTGTATCAACACACTCATGTTTCAAACGCCTGCGGTTGTCTTCTCATACCAGATGTCTGGTGGCAGGTGGGATATAACATATATCAGTGACAACATTGAAAGCGTCATCGGATTTTCCCCGAAAGCGTTCATCGCTGATTTTGATGCATGGAAAAGCCATGTTCATCCAGATGACATCGATACATTCATGCAAAATATGCGTTCAGAAAAAACAGAAGGTAAGCAGCGAACTTTTGAATACCGGGTCAGGAACAAAAAAGGCGCTTATCAATGGATCTATGACCAGCAGAGAGTCGTGGCCGATGAAGACGGAAAAGTCGAAATCGTCAGCGCATGGTGGGATATTACAGAACGCAGGCAGGCCATGGAGTCGCTGCAGCTGAGCGAGGCGCGGTTCCAGAAAATGCTTTCACTTGTTCCGGATATGATCTCGATACAGGATACGGAGATGAATATCGTATATGCCAACTGGTGCGGATTTGGGGCTGTTCCGGAAGAAAAAAGGGTTCTCGGCACGAAATGCTATCGAACGTATCGCGGGGTTGAATCTATTTGCGAGGACTGTTGGCTGCTATCCGTCCAGAAAACAAAGAAAATGTTTCAAGAGGAAAGACAGCTTCCCGATGGCAGATGGATCAGCCTTCGTGTTCTTCCCATACTGGATGAAAATCAGAATATCGAGTTTTTCGTGGAATGGATACGGGATATCACCGAACGAAAGCGGGCGGAACTGGATCGTCACACGATGCAGGCCCAACTCCTTCAGGCGCAGAAAATGGAGTCGGTGGGCCTTCTGGCCGGAGGGGTCGCCCACGAGTTCAACAACCTGTTTCAGGTATTGCAGGGAAATATTGAAATTCTGGGCATGGATACCCCGGAAGACCATCCCCAAAGAAAACGACTTAAAACCATTCAGACGCATTTAAAACGCGGCGCAAGGCTCGTTCAGCAGCTTTTGCTCTTCAGCTGCAGGGAACAGCCCCAAAAGCAAATCATGAATCTGAATTACCAGGTGAAAGAAACCGTCTCCTTTCTGAAGCAGACAATCCTCAAGGGGATAACCATTGAACTTCAGCTTGATAAGCATGCCTGGGCGGTAAATGCGGATCAGCACCAGATGGTGCAAGTTTTGATCAATCTTGGCACCAACGCGGCGGATGCCATGGATGAAAAAGGCCGGATACGTATTGAAACCCGCAATGTGGTTTTGGATGAGCGAAACATGGAACAAGGCGTGGACCTGGCGCCCGGCAAATATGTGGTCATGACCGTGTCGGATACGGGATCCGGAATGGACCGGGAGGTCATGTCGCATATTTTTGAACCTTTTTATACCACCAAGGGTGTGGGTAAGGGCACGGGGCTCGGTTTGGCCACGGTTTACGGCATTGTGAAGGAGCACAAAGGGAATATCACCTGCCGCAGTGAACCCGGTCGGGGCACCCGCTTTATGCTTTACTGGCCGGCCATATCCGGGCAGCAGGAAGAAAAAGAATCGCCTTTGTGAGAACGCAGGCCCGTTAATAAAAAAGAGGGGGTTGCCCATCAGGACAGCCCCCTCTATTACAACTGAATTGTGGTGCCGAAGGCCGGATTTGAACCGGCACGGGCGTGGCCCACTACCCCCTCAAGATAGCGTGTCTACCAAATTCCACCACTTCGGCATGTATATCGAAATCGCCCGGTGCAACCTCTTTTACTGTGTGGTCTCGCCATCCGTTACCGGAGCCTGCGGCTGCTCCTGTTGTGTTCTCGGAGTAAAATCGGTGACAACCGATTCCTGTCCGCTTTTGGATACATAAGCCAGGGAAAGGGAAGTCAGCATGAAAACGACGGCGACAAGCGTTGTGGCCTTGGTCATGAAAGAGGATGCCCCTGAACTGCCGAACAGGGACTGGCTTCCGGAGCCGCCGCCGAGCATCGATCCCATGCCTTGCCCTTTGCCGGATTGCAGCAGGACGATCATGATGAGCGAAAAACAGGCTATCAGATGAATAATGATTACAAGCGCATGCATAATAGTATTATTTATATTTGATTATTTTGCTGAACGTTTCAGGATCAAGGCTGGCCCCTCCGACCAGCGCACCGTCTATATCCGGCAGTGACATCAGCTCCCCGATGTTGCCGGGTTTGACGCTTCCCCCATAAAGAATCCGTATATTTTGTGCGGTTGTTTCGTCAAAACGGTTTGCCAGAAAGTTTCTCAGATGTTCGTGCACTTCCTGTGCCTGCTGCGGGGTCGCGGTTTTGCCGGTGCCGATCGCCCATACAGGTTCATATGCGATAACCGCCGAGCCCATTTGATCTAAAGTTAAACCTTCTACCCCTTTTTGCATCTGTTTGTCAAGTACAGAAAACGTTTTTTCCGATTCCCTTTCCGATTCACTTTCTCCCACACAAATTACCGGGAGCAGGTGCGCATCCAGCGCGGCATTGATTTTCCTGTTGACACGCTCATCGATTTCCCCGAAATACTGCCGTCGTTCGGAATGTCCGATGATAACATACCGGCATCCCGCTGAATATATCATTTTGCCGGATATCTCCCCGGTGAAAGCGCCTTCGACCTCCCAGTGCAGATTCTGGGCGCCAAGATGAATCGCCGACTGGCTTATTACATCAAAAACGCCTGTCAGTGCCGTAAACGGCGGGGCGATCATGATTTCTACGTCATCAACATCGCTCACAAGAGAAACCAGCGTCCTTGCGTTGTTGACCGCTTCGGGGCAGGTTTTGAACATCTTCCAGTTGCCCGCGATCATTGGGGTTCTATTTCGCATAAGAACTCCTTTTCGGTGTAATCGTTACAGCTGTTTGCCCATCATCTCCGCAAGGTCTACCATTCGTTCCGAGTATCCGGTTTCATTGTCGTACCAGGAAATCACCTTCACCTGTTTGTCGATGGCATAGGTGAGCTTGCTGTCAACGATAGAGGAAAGCGGGCAGCCATTATAATCCATGGATACCAGCGGCTCATCGCTGAAACCCAGGATGCCGGAAAGTTCGTTTTCGGAAGCGCTGCGCAGCTCCCGGTTGACATCATCCGCCGTAACGGATGTGTTGAGCAGGGCGACAAGGTCAACTATGGAAACATTGGGCGTCGGTACCCGTATTGCCAGGCCGTTCAGTTTGCCGTTCAGTTCGGGAAGAACCAGGCCCACTGCCTTGGCGGCGCCGGTGGTTGTCGGGATCATGGACAGTGCCGCACCGCGGGCGCGACGAAGATCCTTGTGCGGTGCATCGAGGAGTCTTTGGTCGCCGGTATACGAGTGTACGGTCGTCATAAGTCCCGAAACAATGCCGAACTTCTCGTGAAGGACTTTTGCCACGGGTGCAAGGCAGTTCGTGGTGCATGAAGCGTTCGAAACGATGTGATGCTTACTCGTGTCGTAGGTTTCATGATTCACTCCCATGACGAGGGTATGGTCGGGATCCTTGGCCGGTGCCGAAAGGATGACTTTTTTGCTCCCGGCAGAGATGTGTTTTGCCGCACTGTCGCGGTCCGTGAAAAGTCCGGTGCATTCGGCAACAATATCGGCACCATATTGTCCCCATTTCAGATTTGCCGGATCTCTTTCGGCCATCACCGGTATCGTCTTGCCATTTACCTCGATTGCGTTTTCCTTCGGGATGATCGTTGCGTCCAGCTGCCGATGAACCGAATCGTAAATCAGCAGGTGGGCAAGCGTTGCCGGATCCATTATATCATTGACCGCCACGACTTCGATATCAGGGCGTTTCAGCGCCGAACGAAACACAATCCTTCCGATTCTCCCCATTCCGTTGATTCCAAGTTTTATTGCCATGTGTTTCCTCCTTTCAATATTTTTCGCATAATAAGTGCATCTTCGCGTTTGCCTGAATCTTCCGGATAATACGCAGGCCTTACCGCGATAAGGCAGAAGCCGAGTTTTTCATAGAGCCTGATCGCTGTCTCGTTTGTTCGCCTCACTTCCAGAAAGGCGTATTCAAGGCTTTCTGAGGCCGCCTGTGACAGGCATTCCTGCAAAAGGCGGGTTGCGACCTTCTTCTGCCGCATTTCTTGTTTTATAGCCATCTTAAGCAGATGGAGTTCGTCCGCCGCAACATTGAAACACGCATATCCATAAACGGACCTCAAAACCGCCGTCTCCAAGGGCTTGCCGGGATCCTTCGTTATGATATAATTGCGGGCATTGCGGTTTTTCATTTCAGATAGAAAAGATTCCCGACTCCATGGGTGCAGAAATGATGTCCGCTCTATCTCCAGAATCGAATCAAGATCCGATGTGTTCATTGGCTGAATAATCATGGCGGCAGCAAAACAAAACTATTCCCTTTTGTTCCCTTTCAGAATATTGCTTGCCAAAGAAATACTTTTTTTTCCGTAGGCTTCAATGGTTTTCGCCATTTCATGAAGATCCGTGCTTTTGTTTCTCAAGTTGACGGACTTCACCAGGACCGGCAGGTTGACGCCGGAGATCACTTCTACACGACCCTCTTCCAGAAACGAGTAGCTCAGGTTGGAAGGGGTTCCGCCGAACATATCGGTTAAAATAATAATCCCGTTCTTGTAGTTTACCTGCTTGATACCATCCTGGATTTTCTGTCTGAGCTTGTTTATATCCTGGGTCAGGTCGATGGATACCGGCACGACGGCTTCGGGCGGGCTGCCGAAAATAATGGCCGACGTGTCAATAAGTGCTTCTCCGAGCGGACCGTGCGTCACTACGACAATACCAATCATATTCATGTTCCTGCTGTTTACAATGTAAGATCAACATCCCGGTGGGTCAATCGAATTGAACGACCCGGCTTGTTCATATGGGCATATAGCGAATCGGCGATGGCAACGCTGCGATGTTTCCCGCCGGTACAGCCAACCGCGATGGTGAGATATGCCTTGCCCTCCTTTTCGTAGAGCGGAAGCAAAAAGTCAACCAAATCATAAAATTTTTTCAAAAAAATACGACTGGACTCCTCGGAAAGGACATGTTGCTTGACGGCCTCGTTTCTGCCGTCAAGGAGCTTTAAATTTTCGACAAAAAAGGGGTTCGGCATGAACCGGACATCCATGATCAGGTCCGCTTCATGGGGTATGCCGTACTTGAAACCAAAAGACATGATGGTGATCTGTACCGATGTTCTGTCAATGAAGCTTTCCACCAGCTTAAAAATAACCGATTTGAATTCGTG